>JAHDCL010000032.1 GCA_020629875.1 Hellea sp. | reverse complement strand
CGAGCGACATCATGTATACCGATGCCAAGATTTACATTTGTCCGCGTACCGCCGCGGCGGCCCCATCCATAACCACCGCTGCCTATGCCAATGCCGATACGGCTAGAAACGGGCGACGTGCCGCCATTGCTGGATGTATTTCCACCCAGCACTTTGAAATGGGAATATCCTTCATTAAGCGCAATTTCCGCGGCACGAAGCAGGGCAAAATCGCGCGCTTCTGCTTCGGAGCGGCCCGTATAGGCGATACGGAAGCGATCTTTCTCAATCTGAGTATTGTGAAAGCCCAGAGAGCTACCATTGGCAGGACCATAGGCAGACGGGCCCGTTGCGCAAGCTGTTATCGCGAGGGCGACTCCGGCTGTCAAAATTAAATGTTTCATCACAACACTCCCATAAAAGTCGTCTTTGAGTATATATCACACATATATGAACGCAAAATGGCTATAACAGGTGGATTACAGCGCCTAGAACACTTGTTCATTTCGCGTTCAGCCTTTATGAACGCTTCAAATGTTTACTTATGACGACATATTAACCCCCTTGGCGCTAACGGTCATTATCGACCACAAGGTGAAACAACCTGAGATGACGGAGTTTTGCCGGCAAGCCGCAGGGCTCATTGAACTCTTTGAATTAGAACCAATGTCTGAAAAGCAGCTACTCTCTTGGTATGAGGAAAATCATGCTGAATTAGACGAAAAGCTATCGGGAAAACGCAAAAATACCCTCGTATTGCGGGCGCTTACGCGGTTTAAAGATCAGGTGCACATTGAGAACATTTACGAAGCGATGCTCGCGATCTCGATTAGTGATAAGGAATATGTGAAGGAAGAGTCTGAGCTCATCCAATCAGCCGCATCTATCTGGGGCTTCTCTCGCCCACCCTTTAAAATCACCCGATAATTTCACAAGTTTGCGCGGCTTATTGTCAAGCCGCACAACTCTTATGATGCTTCGAGAGCCTCTCTGCGGCGGCTTTCCTTTTTACGCTCATGCTCCAATAAGAAGCGTTTGCGAATTCGGATTGACTCGGGCGTGACTTCTACGAGCTCATCATCATTGATAAATTCGAGTGCGTATTCCAGCGTCACGTCAATTGGCGTGGTCAATACGACGGCTTCATCGGTCCCGCTGGCTCTAACATTGGTCAGCTGCTTACCCTTAAGCACATTAACAACGAGGTCATTGTCGCGGGCATTGATACCAACGATCATACCTTCATAAACTTCTTCCGCGTGACCGATAAACATCTTGCCGCGGTCTTGCAGATTCCACAGCGCAAAGCCCGCGGCCTTACCGTCACCTTTGGAAATCAACACACCTTTTTGGCGGCGTCCAATACCGGCTTTGGTGCGCGGTTTATAAGCATCGAAATTGTGATAAAGCAGACCTGTACCCGAAGTGAGCGTTAGGAATTCCGACCGGAAACCAATCAAGCCGCGTGTCGGGATTTCATAATCCAAACGCACACGTCCCTGCCCGTCCGGCACCATATCTTTGAGCTGCCCCTTACGCTCACCCAGTTTTTCCATGATGGACCCTTGGTGATCGGCTTCGACGTCAACAGTTAGGGTTTCGTAAGGCTCACAGAGCACGCCATCGATTTCTTTGTTGATGACCTGAGGACGCGAAATCGCGAGCTCATAGCCTTCGCGGCGCATATTTTCGATGAGGATAGACAGGTGAAGTTCACCGCGTCCTGAAACGCGGAATTTATCGGCTTGCTCTAGCTGTTCAACGCGCAGCGCAACATTATGAATGAGCTCTTTTTGAAGGCGATCATTGATGTTTCGCGACGTGACATATTTTCCTTCTCGGCCCGCAAAAGGACTGTCATTGACTTGGAAGGTCATAGAGATTGTTGGCTCATCTACAGAAAGCGGCGGAAGCAGCTCAACCTTATCTGGATCGCAAATCATATCGGAAATACCCAGCTTATCGATACCCGTAAAACAGCAAATATCACCCGCAGAGACTTCGTCCATCTCAACACGCTCTAGGCCCATGAAACCATAAAGTAGAAGCACTTTGGCTTTACGCTCTTTTCCGTCAGGCGTGGCAACGATGACTTGAGAGTTTCGCTTAATCTTACCGCGCACAACACGGCCAATACCAATCACGCCTGTATAGCTATTATAATCCAGCGCGGAGACCTGAAGCTGCAGAGCGCCATCTGGATCAACATCCGGAACCGGCGCGTGCTTTACAATAGTTTCGAATAGCGGCGTCATATCCTCACCAACCGTATCAACCTCGTGTGAGGCCCATCCGTTTAGAGCAGAAGCATAGACGACAGGAAAATCAAGCTGCTCATCTGTTGCGCCGAGACGGTCAAAGAGATCAAATGTCTGATCCACCGCCCAATCAGGACGTGCGCCGTTACGGTCGACCTTATTAACAACCACAATCGGCTTAAGGCCTTGGGCCAATGCTTTTTTGGTCACGAATGTTGTTTGCGGCATCGGGCCTTCAACAGCATCGACCAGCAGAACAACAGAATCGACCATGGAGAGAACACGTTCTACCTCGCCTCCAAAGTCTGCGTGACCCGGTGTATCGACGATATTAATGCGCCAATCCGTGCTCGCTTTTTCATCTTTCCAGCGAATAGCCGTATTCTTTGCCAGAATTGTAATCCCGCGCTCTTTTTCGATATCGTTGCTGTCCATGACGCGCTCTTCGCGCTCACCTCGTTCATCTAGGGTGCCAGACTGGCGTAAGAGCTTGTCAACAAGGGTTGTTTTACCGTGATCGACGTGGGCTACGATGGCCACATTGCGAAGTGTTTGAATAGAGTCAGTCATAGCGGAAAAGCCTACAATTAGTCGTTGGGCGTCGCCCTATAGGATGGGCGCTAAAAGGCAAGGATTAGTTTCAGCTTTGAGGGTATTCCGCTTGCGGTTATCCTCGGCTTTGCTGGCAAAAAACTTCTTTAAGGGCCCAACCTTACAGGGCGTTAGCAGCTCAGATCCGCGGCTGGTTTACCTAAGCTTTACCATATAAAACGTTTTTCACGCTCCAAGAGCTAGGAAACAAGCTTGCTTAACTAGTTTTTCCTAACCTTTCAGAATGAATAGCATAACCGAACCCAGCGACAGATTTAGTCTCTTCCTAGGAGCTATGGAGAGAGTTCACAGTCTGTTTTGTCTTTATGATAAGGACTATAAACTCATTTTCGCAAATAACGCAGCATGTCAGGCCATGCCTGAATTTTGCAATGCTTTACTGCAAGGTAAGACTTTGGAAGAGGCGACAAGATTAGAAATTAAACGATCGGCGCCTGATCACTCAGCAGAAGAGCAAGAACAGTTAACGAGAATATTTCTAGAAAAGCAGCTTTCCGGTGAAACTTATGAAGTCTCGGGAACGCAAGATCGCTTATTCGCTGTTAGCCACGGAGAGATAGACGAGAATTACATTCTTGGCCTTGGCATGGATGTCACAGAATCTAAGAAACAACGCAAAAAATTGGAAGCCCTGGCGACGCAGAATTCTATCCTCGCAAATACCGACCAACTAACAGGCCTCTCAAATCGCCGCCGTTTTGTAGAAGTTCTGGAATCTAACATCAAACGTGCTTCGGAGAAAAACACCACATTTCACCTGGGCCTGATTGACCTAAATGGCTTTAAGCGGATAAATGACGTTTATGGACATGGCATTGGGGACATGTTGCTAACCCAAGTCGCGAATAGACTAGGTACATTAGTAGAGAAAAACGATTTTGTATCTCGATTGGGAGGAGATGAATTTGCAATTATCTACCCCAAAGACGCGAATGTAGAACATCTGGTCTCATATTCAGAGGCTCTCTGTCACGCCATAGAATTGCCCTACCACCTAGCTGGAAACCCCATAGAAATCTCATCAAGTTTGGGATGGTCTAGCTATCCGAAAGATGGGGAAACATCTTCAGATCTGCTGCGAAAATCTGATTACGCGCTTTACCAGTCTAAAAGAGCTGGAAACAAGAAAGCCGTTATTTTCTCCTTAGAACATGAAGAGAAAATACATCGGCAGTCACGGATTTGTTTTCAGTTAGAGCATGCCAATCTGGAAGAAGAGTTATATTTAGAGTTCCAGCCTATTCACAACACCTCCGACAATTCCATAATCGCCTTTGAAGCCTTAGCGCGATGGAAGAATGCTGAGCTAGGCGCGATAACACCTACCGAGTTTATCCCGCTGGCGGAAAGAGTCGGGCGCATAAGTCAGCTCTCCACAATACTGCTAAAAAAGGCGCTACATATCGCCAAAGATTGGCCCGCTGGCATCGACCTGCACTTTAATTTATCAGGCATCGATTTAGGAAAGACTCCATTAATCGAGGAGTTCGTAAGGCTCGTCCAAGCCTCAAAATTCTCCACTCATTCGGTGGTCTTTGAGATAACCGAAACCGCGATTATCAACAATCTGAACGAGATGTCTCCGGTATTTGATATCCTCAAAGAGGCGGGCATTAAATTGGCGCTAGATGATTTTGGCATTGGGTATTCCAGCCTTAGCTACCTAAGGAAAATTCCTGTCACCAGTTTGAAAATAGATAAGAGCTTCACGGACAGCTTACGCCTGGACGTCGATGAAGACGCTATCTTGCAAACCATCATATATCTTTGCGAAAAACTACAGATAGACTGCATAATTGAAGGCGTAGAATATAGCTCTCAATATAATCACTTAAAGTCAATCGGACTTGAAAACATGCAAGGGTTTTACTTTAGCAGAGCGATGCCCGCCGATGAGCTAGCGTCTTATATGCTAATTGAGAGCGGCCTCATTGATACCGCAGCCGCTCAAAATGGCGCCCCCAACGATCTAGCGAAGCAAGGCTAATTCACCGCAAAAAAAACCTTGAACTGAGGGCTTGCTGCGCCACATAAAGAGCCCTGAAAAGGAAACCTCATGCGTACAGATACTGCCCCAAACGTCACCAAGCTCTCCGACTACATAGCGCCCAATTTTCGGATTGAGAGTGTCTATTTAGACTTTGATCTAGAGCCGAAGAGAACTGTCGTCAAAAGCAAGATGAAAGTCTCGCGCTTGGCTGAAGGGCCCTTCATCCTAGACGGCGATGAAATCGCGCTAAAATCTGTAAAAATTGATGGTCGGGATTTGAAGCGCAGCGAATATAAGCTCACGCAGACGCAGCTCATCCTCAATAACATCCCTAATAGCTTCACGCTCGAAATTGAAAATAGCTGCAACCCCGCCGCCAATTCAACTTTGATGGGGCTTTACGTTTCTGGCGGACGGTTTTGCACGCAATGTGAGGCCGAGGGTTTTCGCCGCATTACCTTTTACCCAGATCGTCCCGATGTTTTATCTGTCTTTCGGGTTAAAATTTCGGGCGATAAAGCGCAATATCCCTATCTTCTCGCCAATGGGAATATGATTGAGAGCGGAGACTTGTCCGGCGGAAGGCATTTTGCGGTTTGGGAAGACCCCTTCCCCAAACCAGCTTATCTTTTCGCACTAGTGGCCGGACAATTCGACACTCTCGAGGATAGCTTCACCACGATGAGTGGACGAGAGATACCGCTCACCATCTTTGTTGACCCCGGTGATGCGCCGCGCGCAGAATATGCCATGGATAGCCTCATCCGCTCAATGAAGTGGGATGAAAAGGCATTTGGCCGAGAATATGATCTCGACCGCTTCATGATTGTCGCCGTACGCGATTTTAATTTTGGCGCCATGGAAAATAAGGGCCTGAACATTTTCAACTCAGCGCTACTCCTCGCAGATGGCGAGAGCGCGACTGACATGAACTTCGAACGGATAGAATCCGTTGTTGCTCACGAATACTTCCACAATTGGACCGGCAATCGTATTACTTGCCGTGATTGGTTCCAACTCTGCCTCAAGGAAGGCTTTACGGTCTTCCGTGATCAAGAATTTTCGGCTGATCAACGCGGCGCAGCGGTTCAGAGAATTAAAGATGTTCGCGCTCTACGCGGGCGGCAATTTCCCGAAGATGCGGGCCCGCTCGCCCACCCTGTAAGGCCCACTCAATTCGTTAAAATTGATAATTTCTATACTGCCACGGTCTATGAAAAAGGCGCGGAGATTATTAGAATGCTTAAGACGATTTTAGGCGCGAATGAATTTCGCAAAGGTTGTGATCATTACTTTGAAACACTTGACGGCACGGCCGCCACGGTTGAACAATTTATCGCCAGCTTTGAACAGTCATCTGGTCAAGATCTGTCCCAGTTCATGCGCTGGTATGAACAAGCTGGCACGCCGCATGTAAAAGTCTCTTCTCGTCACACTTTGGAAGAGCTCGAGGTAACCTTTGAACAAGCACTCCAAGCGACGCCGGGTCAGCCAAAAAAATCCCCGCAGGTCATTCCAATTAAATGGCAGGTCGTTGGAAACAATGGCGCATTAGCCGCGCCGCAATTGACCGTGTTGGACACGCACAAAAAGACGGTCACCATACCTGTCTCCGCCGATGAGTTGAGCCTCTCAATCCTTCAAGACTTCTCCGCCCCTGTAATTCTTCACAGCGATCAGAATGCGGATGATGCCCTGCGCCTAATGGGGAACGACCCAAATGCCTTCAACCGCTGGGAAGCAGGGCAAGCGCTCGCACGTAAACTTATGGGAAGTACGGCGAAAGCGATCGAGAGCGGCGTCGCGCCTAATCCCGATAATGCGTTGAAAAGATATAGCCAAGCTTTACGAAACACGTTATTAGATGATAAATTTAACAATAACTTCAAAGCCTTAGCATTAACTCTTCCATCAGGCATGGAGGTTTTACAAAGCCTTCCACAGGCCGACCCTATCGCCGTAAGTTTAGCGAATGGCTGGCTCAGCCGCGCAGTCGCAGATGAATCCAAAGATGAATTAATTCGTATTTATCATTCCCTGAAAGATGACGGAGAATTTAGTCCAGATGCGGCAGCAGCGGGTCGCCGCGCACTGAAAAACAGATGCCTATCGCTTCTGGCTTCACGCCACGACCCTGTCGCGGCGCCGCTGGCCATGGCGCAATTTAATGGCGCAACGAACATGACGGACGAAATTTCAGCCCTTCTAATTTTGGACAAACTCGGCGGTCGCCGCGTCGATCAATCCATGGAAGAGTTTTATGAAAAATGGAAAGGAAAGCCGCTGGTGATTGATAAGTGGTTTGCCCTTCAAGCAGGTCGGAACCACCCTGAGGGGGTCGAAGCCATACGGAAGCTCACACAACATGCCGCCTTCGATGCGCGCAACCCCAACCGAGTCCGCGCATTGGTTGGCGGCTTTGCGATGAATAACCCTCACCTCTTTCATAATATTAGCGGCTCGGGTTATGACTTTTTCACGGAACAGGTATTGGACATGGATAGCCGCAATCCATCTGTCGCAGCACGCCTTCTGGGCGTTTATGAAATTTGGCGCAAGCTCGACAAGAACAGGCAGGAACTCATCAAACAGCAATTACGAAGTGTTGTGAAATCTAAGCCTTCCAAAAATGTTCTGGAAATTGCAACGAAGACCCTAGGCGATTAAATCCGTTAATCTAGATTAACCATCCTACCTAACGCTATCTTCACGCTATGTGGGTATCGCAAAGCATGGTAGATATTCGTACAGCTGATGGGTTTCGCACTCATATTTCTGAACAGCGCTATTCCGTGTTGCGTCAACCCATTGTCGATTTGAAAGATGGGCACATTCATCACTATGAATGGCTTGTCCGCTTTGACCAAGAACCCGAAGTAGAAGGCGTCCTGCGCCCAGCAGAATTATCCGGCGTCATTCGCGATCTTGATCTATCAATGTTAGCGCAGGCTATTTTGGTGCTGAACGCGGATCCGACTGGCACCGGCATCGCTATAAACCTTTCAGGTGCCTCGGTCGACAAGTCAGCTTTCAAGGGCTCTGTCATGGCTTGCCTAACCGCTTTGGAAGCGTCACCTACAAAACTCGTCATAGAATTAACAGAAAGCTGGGACATGCATGACCTAGCGCTAGCGGAAAGCTTGCTAACGGAGCTAAAAACTCGGGGTCACCCAGTCTGTTTGGACGATGTTGGCGCGGGCGCGGCCTCAATTAGATATTTGCGCGCTTTGCCCGCTAATTGGCTGAAAATTGATGGTGGATTCGTCGCCGCGGCTCTTAACTCCATGCGAGATCGGGCCATTTTGGCGGCACTTTTGTCGCTCCGCGAGGCACTTGATGTTCGTTTTATCGCCGAAGGTGTTGAAACAGAGGAAATCAAAGAATTTGTCAAGCGCTTAGGCTTTGACGCGGCTCAGGGCTATGCAATTGGCAAACCTGAACCCGAAACTCGAATTTAGGGCGTTTTTGTCGATATTTTTCGGTAATTTAAATCGAAAATTAACGACGTTTTGTTCGACTTATAACCCGAAGCAACTTACTCATTTACGGGTGATTCGGCCATTTTAGAGGGATAGCGTGCGTACAGGTTCAGTCAATCAGCATATGCCCGCGCCTCATAGTCCATCAGGGCAGTCCCTAGGAGACATCCAAGGCGTTGCGCCTCCGCCCTTACCCAAAGCACCACCACAAACGGCGCCACATGCAGCGTTCGAGTCCCTGCCCTCTCGTCAGCCGACTGGTTTTTCGAAGAAATTTTCAGCCCTTTCCAAAAATGTCGGGCAAGACTCCATTCGTAGCCTTTTGATCAGCTCTTTAGCATTTTTCACGCTGTTTCTAATTCTTGCTGCGACCAAGCTGTATAATGATCATCAAAGATATAAACGGACTGAAACGTCTAGTTATCAGTCGGAAATTATCAGTAAGGCTAATAATGCGAAGCGCGCGATTGATAGTGAAATCGCTTGGATGGATACAGCTCTATCTACAAATGGCAGCCCCAGCCAAATCATAGACTTTGTTGAACGCGGGCGGCAAACCATCGGCGCGGCCCTGATTGATGCCTCGGGAACAATCATGGCGGCGTCCGGTCGCAGCGGAACGGAACTCGCGAAAGTTAATCGGCGGAATTTCCCAAAAGGTGGTGTACAGATTTCGTCTCTTATCGCCCCAGACGGATCAGGCACAATCACGCCGGTTATCACTCGCAGATCTGGAAGCAACTATCTTGTTGTCGCCTTGAGGCCCGGCAGTCTTGTTGGCTCCCTAGATTCCAGCCTCGCGATTATTCAGGATGGCGGTCGCGTTGTCGACGGTCCGAGAACATTGGGCGCTAGTGGCACACAGGCTTTTTATGATATTAACGCCAAAAAACTTAGTGCGGTTACGCGATCCACCTCGGAGAGCCAAATTTCTGCCCACACTATGGGCGACGCTAAAGTTTGGTTAAATTCAGCCCGCATCCCAAATTCTCAGCTCACCGTTATTGAAACGGCACCACGCGGGCTTTCTCCTGACCTGAAAAATAATATCTTCCTATTCACGCTGCTTTTCGCTGGCACAGCTTGGCTCGTTTGGACCTTGCTTCGTAACATGATGCGCCAAATTCAGGCCTTACGGGATAAAAAGGTCGAAGATGAGGTATCCCAACAACGTTACCGCGCTGCGATTGATGGTTCGCGCGGCGGCATTTGGGAATTAGATCTCGGTAGTAACCAAGCTTATATCAGCCGGTCTCTTGCGGGCTTATTAGGTTTGCCCGCTCAAGAAAAGATGCTTTCAATGCCCCAATTTTTGGGCCTGTTCGCAACGGACGACCGCGAGAAACTACTCTCTCTCGTCAGGCGGGCTCACGTGAATGGCCAATTTGACATCGATGTCAGCGCGGCTCACTTGCCCATTTCCTTAGCCTGCCGGGGACGTCCGTCAGTACGAGGGTCTGACCAGGCTAAAGTCGTTATCGGTATGGCGCTAGACGTCACCGAAATGCGCGGAGCCCAAGCGCGTTTACAAGCAGCTGAAGCCCGCCTATTTGATGCCCTGCGTTCAATGAATGATAGCTTTGTGATCTGGGATCAACTTGATCGCCTCGTTCTTTGGAACAAAAAGTTTGAAGACTTTTTCGGGTTTACCGATGGACAATTACAGCAAGGTTTGGACTACGCTACCGTGGAGTATCATGCCAGCAACGCCATCGAAAGTATCCACACTTTGTCAGACGGCACGGGTGCAGAGATTCAGCTCAAAGATGGACGCTGGATCAGATATCTTGACACGCATACAGCTGATGGCGGCCGCGTAACAATCGGTACCGAGGTAACAGCCATCCGTACCCGCGAACACCAACTTCAAACCAACCAAGATGCCCTTCAAAAAACGATTACCGTTTTGAAGAAGTCTCAGGTTCGAATTGTTGAACTGGCTGAAAATTATGAGCAAGAAAAAATCCGAGCGGAAGAAGCCAATCAGTCCAAGTCAGAATTCCTCGCCAATATGAGCCATGAGCTGCGCACGCCCTTAAACGCGATTAATGGTTTTTCAGACATCATGAAGAAGGAATTGTTCGGCCCCTTGGGTGACCCGCGTTACGCCGAATATGTGAATGATATTTTGTTCTCCGGTCAACATCTGCTCTCACTCATCAATGACATTTTGGATATGTCCAAAATTGAAGCTGGTAAGATGACGTTGAACACAGAAGCCATGCAAATGAACGACATGATTTCTCAGGTCATTCGTATTGTTCGCGGCCGCGCCGAGGATAACCGCCTCAGGCTCGTATATGACGAAACGACCCTGCCAGAGATTGAAGCCGATCCGCGCGCAGTTAAACAAATTTTGCTCAACCTAACGACAAACGCCATTAAGTTCACCCCAGAGGGCGGCGTGGTGTCCTTAGCTGTAGAGCCTAAATCTGCGGGCCTTATTGTTAGGGTTTCAGATACGGGTATTGGCATTTCAAAAGAGGATATTGCAAGGCTTGCGCAACCCTTTGAGCAAATTGACAGTGACCATTCTCGGCAACATGAGGGAACGGGTCTTGGGCTCGCGCTCTCCAAGTCGTTGGTCGAGCTTCATGGCGGGAACTTCACCATTGAGTCAGTCGTGGGGCAAGGTACAACCATCACCTTCACACTTCCGAACCGACCACCAGAGAAGAAAGTTACGCAGGACAACAACGAAGTCGGAAATGAAATCACTCGCCTCGCGAAAGACATCGCTGACGTGTTGACCGATGGCGAACTTGACACTCTTAGCGGTCCTATTGCTGCGCCTGTTACGGTGCCGACGCCTGTACCTGCGCCGCCCCCGCCAGCCGAGTTCGTTCCTCATTCCGCCCCGCAGCCTTCTGTGAGCGGGCCGCAACCTTATGTCCCGCCGACACATAAAAACCCAGCGGCTTAACCCTGCCAGTCTCTCAGTTGAGTTCCGATCATAAGGGATAAGTTCGGCTTAGCCTTTAGTTTTGAACGATCGGCGACGCGGAAAAACTAACTTGGCTTTCAAGCCAGGGCTTTCCGGTGTTTCCCCTAATCCCGTTTCCATGGCAAATTCTGCCCTGTGAAGATCCGCTACCGCGTCAACAAGGGCTAGGCCGAGACCGCTTCCAGGTAAAGTCCGGCTCTTATCCAAGCGTACGAAACGCTCTTTTACACGCTCTCGGTCTCCTTCTGGAATTCCTGGGCCGTCATCACTGATTGAAATTTCAGGTCGGCCCGACTTATTTTTCGTCAACTTAAGATGAATTTTGCCGCCCTTGGGCGTATATTTAATAGCATTTTCAATCAAATTCGAAACAGCTTGCGATAGCAGGCCGCGATCAGCCAGCACCATAACACCGCTCGCAACATCGCTCGTGAAGCTTAACCCTGCATCCTCGCATGCGGGCTCATAGAGCTCAGCTAGATCGTCGAGCATGGGTTTCGGGTCAACGTCAGTGAGAAGCTCGCGGCGTTCCCCCGCTTCCAATCGGGCAATGCGCAGGACACCATCAAAGGTTTGTAGCAGCTCACTTGCATCCTCTGCTGCCGCAAACAGCGTGTCAGCTTCAGGGGAATCCCCTAGGTCTATTGCAGCGCTTTCCAGCCGTGTACGTAAACGGGTGAGCGGCGTTCTAAGGTCATGGGCTACGCTGTCCCCTGCATAGCGCATGGCTTTCATCAGCCGGTCAATATGATCCAGCATGGCATTCAAATGCTCAGCCAGCATGTCCATTTCATCCTCGGAATAATTTCGAGGGGCCCTGCGGTCGAGATTTCCTGAACGTACGTCATCAGCGAGCTTATTGAAGGCTTCGACGCGGCGCGTAAAAATTCGCGACACAAACCAACTTGAGATGAGACCCAAAATCAACGCGATGCCAGATGAGGTTAATACAGCATTTCGTACTTTGGCGCCTGTCCGCATGGTAGCTTCAACATCTCGCCCAACAACCAGAATGGCGACGACACCGTTCTCTGTTCGAATAGGCCCGACCAGCGCCCTCGCCCGGCGGTCTTGTAGGTCTTCTTCGTCGCTTTGCGGGTTACTGTAAAGGAAAGGAATTTTAGCGAATTGTTCTGGCTCCAATCCCGTCAGCAAAGGAAGCTCACCATCTTCTTTGGTGACCGTTTGAAAGAACAGATTTCCGACCGCCACTCTGTCGTTCACAAGGCCATATAGCCCCTCGCTTGAGGCCGTTCGAATTGTCACTTCTCGTTCAACCGCCTGAAAGCCTTTTTCATCAAAAATCTTCTGAATTTCCGCGTGTTCGCTCTCAACCAAACGGTCAACGCGGCGCAGTTCAGAAGTCACCGTGGCGTAGTAGACCGACATAGCCACAATCAATAGGGACAGCACAAACAGAAATGCGCCCAACAGAGACAATCTGAAGAGCGTATTTCTTGAGAGTTTTTTAATGGCCTCAATCATGGGTTATGAGGCTTAGTCCTGCAGCTCTAAACCTGCAAGCGATAACCAGCGCCGCGTACGGTGTGCAGCAACGGCTCATCAAAGTCTTTGTCAATCTTGCCGCGAAGGCGCGAGATATGAACATCAATAACATTGGTCTGGGGGTCGAAGTGATAGTCCCAAACTTTTTCGAGTAACATGGTGCGAGTCACAACGCGGCCAGCATTGCGCATCAGGCACTCAAGCAAGCGAAACTCCCGCGGCTGTAGCAATACCTTTTGCCCTGACCGGCGCACGGTGCGCGCCAATAAATCCATTTCCAAATCACCGACTTTTAGCTTCGTCACCGCAGCACTTGGATCCGAACGACGGCCGATGGCTTCAACGCGGGCTAAGAGCTCCGTGAAGGAGTAGGGTTTGGCAAGATAATCATCACCGCCTGCGCGAAGGCCTTCAACGCGATGATCGACCTCGCCCAAAGCGGACAAAATCAGTACTGGCGTTGCATCACCGTCTTCGCGTAAATCCCCGAGAAGTTCGAGGCCATCACGTTTAGGTAACATGCGATCGAGGATCAGAGCGTCGTAATCTGCGGCGCGCGCCATTTCGAGTCCGAGGTCACCATCAGGTGCGAGATCAACAACGTGACCCGCCTCCATCAAGCCTTTGCGGACGTATTCCGCCGCGACTTCATCATCTTCAACAACTAATATTCTCATTTAAGTCTCCTAGAGATCCCCATCCCATTTCAAAAATTTATTACAATGGCAGAACCATGAAAGTTTCACGCCCGTCTTTCAGACGCACATTCATGATAAGGCCATCTTGATTTGCGATCCTTGCATTCAGAACCACAGATCTAAGCGAACCAACTTCGGCCATAGGCGTTCCGTCGGCGTCAAGAATAACCATACCCGTTGAGAACCCTCCTTGTTCCGCCCCGCTGCCAGGCGTCACAGATTCGACGTAAATACCCACTTGGTCCGAGCGCATACCAATCGCCGACCTGAACTCTGGCGAGAGGTCCAAAACTTGAAGCCCCGTATCAATATTCACCTTTGGGCCGACACGTTTAGGCTCGGGGGGCGGCAGACCTTGCGCAACAGCACTGGCCGTCTCAATTGAATGTTTGTCGGGGCGCTCACCAATGGAAAGGTTGATTTGATAGGTTTTCTCGTCGCGTTCATAAATCATGCGCGCGACGTCACCGGGGCGCAACGCGCCAATCGCCCGCGTGGCCTCAACGGAATTGCGAACCGCTTCACCATTAATATTCAAGATGATGTCGTCAACTTGCAAACCATATTGCTCCGCGGGACTGCCGGCGACAACATTGTTGATGGTGGCGCCTGATTTGTAAATTCCTGGACGGTTTTCCATTTCAAATGTGGCAGTACGAAGGCCTGCTCCTAAATATCCGCGGCGAACTTTACCTTCACTGCGAATGGATTCGATAATGTCCTCGGCCGTTCCATGCGGGATAACAAAGGCGATACCCACACTTGCTCCTGTGGGAGAGTAAATTGCAGAGTTCACGCCAACAACATCACCATCCAAATTAAATAAGGGGCCGCCTGAATTGCCTCGGTTAATCGTGGCATCTGTTTGGATGTAATCAACATAAGACCCGCTATCCACGCGTGAGCGGCCAATGGCTGAAATCACGCCCAAACTTGTCGATTGACCAATTCCGAATGGATTACCAATCGCAACGACCCAATCCCCGATACGGGTTTTTGGCCCACTATGAAATTTTACATGCGGGAATGATTTGTGAGACTCCAAACGCAGCAGCGCGAGGTCGGTCTCTTCATCTGTTCCGATAATGCTGGCAGGATATTTCTCACCATTATTGAATTCAATCTCGATATTCGTCCCGCCGTCAATAACGTGATAATTTGTCACGACTTCTTTTTGCGGCGAAATAATGAACCCTGAACCTTGTCCTTCGGAGGTCGTTTCGCCCGTGTCCGTCGTTACAATGATATTCACAACAGAGGGGCTTACGCGGTCCACGAGGTCCGCGATTGAGGGCAGAGAGCTTATAGGCGCTTGATAAAGATTTGTCGGTGCACTGCGGGCCGCGCTATAAGGGCCTGGCGTAGTCACGGCAGGTGCTGGAAGAGAATCGGGCACGGTGCCTAGCGGTAGCGGGGTGACTTCCATTTCAGGTGCAGGCGGAAGGGTTGTGCCTGCTTGCGGGCGTAAGGGTTGATAAATCTCAACTTCTGGCGCGGCTTGCTGTGTTGTTGGAACATCATTTATTGCCGGAACAAATGTCGTTTGCGCATAGCTTGAAGCGCTGATAGCGGCAGCTATCAGGGCGGCAGTTCCAACAATGGTCTTGGTCTTATGGGACACAAATCACTCCAACGTCTAAGGCAGTTCTTGCAAACCGCATGTAACCTAATTCTGTCCAAAACATGACAAGAGTGTAATGTTTGGGCCTGTTACCGTGATTTTGTGAAAATAAGTGTACGATTTTCTTTAGGCATCACAATTCGGGCCGTTTGAGTAAAGCCTGCTTCGCTAAATATATGCTTAACATCCTCTAAATTTCTCACACCCCAGCTTGGATTTCGGCTTTTAAGATTGGCGTCAAATTGCAAGTTCGAAGCAGCGGTCTCCGCGCCCTCCAAAAATGGTCCATAGAGAATAAAAATCCCGTCTTTAGCGAGTAACTTTCCGGCTCCGCTCGCCAATCCGAGCGCAGCCTCCCAGGGCGCGATGTGAATCATATTGGCGCAATATATGACATCTGGCGCGGCTAATCCCTTACTCCACTCCTCATGCATTGTATCAATTTCCAAAGACCGTAACATCCGCCCGTGGCAATCCAACGCCCAATCATTTTGGCTCTCGCGGCTTTCCGCATTGGGGTCTGAAGTTTGCCATATAATATCTGGCCGCAGCTCACACATATAAGCGCCGTGCTCCCCCGTGCCAGAAGCTATCTCCAGAACTTTACCGTTGCGCGGAATATATTGGCTAATAGCCTCTCCAATTGGGGCCTTATTCCGAGCCGCAGTGGGAGAAAAAAGGCGAGCTCCCGCCTGTTCTCTCTCTTCCAAATGAATGGGGTCTTTTGCACTCATCCTATAAACGTCTTGGTAAGGTTAGCGTGACTTTTAATCCGCCCATATCTGACTTTCCCAGAGCCACCGCGCCTTTATACGCCTTGGCGAGATCATCAACAATTGCCAGACCAAAGCCGCTGCCTGGTGTCGCCTCATCCAAACGCGCACCGCGCTTCAGCGCCTCGACATATTGATCCTCTGCCATACCTGGCCCGTCATCAGAGACAACCACGACGAAACTCGTTTCATCCTCAGGATTTACAAATGAGCGAACCTCCAGCGACGTCTTCGTCCATTTACACCCATTATCCATCAGGTTACCCGCCATTTCTTCGAGGTCTTGCTTTTCACCCCGAAAGGTCAGGCCCTCCATAAGATCAATATCAAAATCGATATTCTTAGAGCCGTAAATCCGGGCTAGGGTCCGCGCCAACCCGCCCAGCGTATCGGTCACGTCAGTGGACACGCCAATGGCTTGGCCCCTGGCAGCGGCGCGCGCGCGGCGAAGGTGATGGTCCACTTGCTTTTTCATCGTTTCCGTTTGGCGAGCGACGATTTCCGAAGGCGTTTTCTTCGAAGATTGCGCCTCATTTTGCAGAACAGCCAGCGGGGTCTTCAGAGCATGGGCCAAATTACCGACATGTGTTCGGGCCCGCTCCACAACATCTTTATTATGCGTAATCAGTGAGTTGAGTTCAGTGGCCAATGGCTGAATTTCCGTCGGGTAAACCCCGTCAACTTGCCCCGAACGCCCTTCGCGGACATCGGCGACGCGGTCCCGCAAATCAAAGAGCGGTTTCAAGCCTGAACGCACCTGTGTCACAACAGCCGTCACCAGTCCCATAGAAATTAAGAGCATTAAGCCCACCGCCGTTAAAGCAAAGCTAAGGATAGACCGGCTTGCCGCGCGGCTATCAGCGGCGGCAACGACAACAACGGGCGTATTCATATTGGGCAGCACAACCTGGCGCGCCACAAGCCGAAGAGTTTCATTCGTGTCTGGGCCATCTGCACGAGCGCGAATTTCTTCGCCCTGTTGCGTTTGTAATTCCCTCACGGCTTGGGGCGGCAGAACAAGTGTTGCCTCCAAAAGCGAACGCGAGGCCGAAATCGGCTCAATCACGCCATCATCTTGTAAAAAGCCAACCAGCCAATATCGACCTGATAGGGCCCGTTGGTAGCGCGGATCCAAAGGCTCACGCGTCAAAGTCAGCGCATTATCCTTTACGTCCGCCGTGGCAATCAAAGCTGTTACCGCGCTCACAAGCGGATCATCAAAGCTGCGATAAGTGGTATTACGGTAAAGCCATGTCAGTGTCAGTGCCGTCATCAAAAGCAGCGGCAAGGCCCACATGACAGCTCCGCGTACCAGACGGAGAACAAGAGATTGATTTTTCATGGGCCCCTGAGGCACTTATTTAGCTTTGGTCTCACTTGGATCGACGAGGCGGTAACCCAAGCCACGCACCGTCTCAATACGGTCAGTCCCTATCTTGCGGCGCAAGCGCCCGACAAAAACTTCAATCGTATTCGAATCGCGGTCAAAGTCCTGATCGTAAATATGTTCAACCAATTCAGTCCGCGAGATCACCCGACCACGATGGGTTGCCATATAGGATAGCAGTCTAAATTCATGTGAGGTGAGCTTGATGGACATGCCGTCAACAAAGGCGCGCGCTGAGCTATTATCAACGGAAAGACCGCCAATATCAATCGTATCCGTTGTGTGCCCCGCCGCGCGGCGCAATAAGGCACGAAGACGCGCCATTAATTCTTCGGTGTGGAATGGCTTGGTCAGATAGTCATCCGCGCCAGCATCAAAGCCGGCCACCTTCTCGCTCCACTGATCGCGAGCCGTTAGGATAAGAACTGGGAACTTTTTACCATCTGCTCGCCATTTCTGCAGAACGCTGACCCCATCAATAACTGGCAGACCCAAATCGAGAATAACCGCATCATAAGGTTCAGTGTCCCCAAGATGGTGACCTTCCTCGCCGTCATTGGCGATATCGACGGCATAGCCAACATCTTTCAAAGCATCTCTGAGCTGGCGGGAAAGATCCGCGTCATCTTCAACAACTAATATTCGCATTAGGCCCTCTTAAGCGGTTTCAATGGATAGTTCGGGCTTACTATCTGACACGACCTGTCGTGGCGTCAATCAAAACATCGACTACGCGGCCATCTTTACGGATAACGCGAACACGATAGGTGTTACCATTGCGCGAAATATCGACGACTTCGCCGCCGCCCGCACGACGTCGCGCGATTGACTTCGCCTCTGAGGCTGAGATTTTACGTTGAGCCCAACGCGGCGTATCATTGACGCTAGGCGCAAAACTTGCTGGCGCGCTGAAGGGATTTTCCTTCCACTTACCGGGCTTTGCGCTCGCAGGCATAGCTGACGCACCAGCCATAAGAAGGGCCGCCGCAGCTAGAGCTATATATCTACGTTTCGTCATCATGCACCCTCCCTAGACTGTTTCCCCTGAACATAATCTGAATATCGCTGACAGATTTAGTTAAGGACCAGTTTTTCTCCTCAAAGGAGACCTTTTCGGGGGTCAAAATCATCACTTTTAGCTGAGCTCGCCCATTCAGTAAGCGCGTCGGCGTCCCCTTCGGCCATAACAAGTTGAAGCGTGACGATAAGGTCGCCTCCCGCGATTCCCTTGCCTTTGAGGCGCATTTTCTGCCCGGTATTCGCGCCGGCCGGTATTTTAAGCCCAACTTCTCCATTTGGCAGAGGCACCGTTACTTTGCCGCCCAGAACAGCCTCTTTGAGAGATATTGGCAGAGTCAAACGAAGCTTATTGCCGTCGCGCATGAAATTCTTGTGCGGCTTAATGGAAATTTCGACCTTAGCATCCCCTTTAGGTCCGCCATTTATGCCGTCTTTGCCTTTACCAATGACGCGAAGTACTTGCCCATCCTCAACGCCTTTAGGGATTTTCACCGTCACGCCGCCGGTGAGTTTTTTCGTGCCGCCCGTAATAGCATCCACAAATGGAATCGTGATTTTATAGCGAATATCAGCACCCTTTTGCGGGGGACGGCGACGTTGTTGCATACCGCCTTGCATACCGCCCATATTCATGCCGAAAAGTGATGAAAAGAGCTCGGCCATATCATCTTGGCCGCCCATTTGACCGCGGCGACCTCCGCCCATACCGCCCATGTCGCCAAATCCAGTCCCAAAAGGACTGCGGCCGCCGGCAAATGGGTTTTGTTGTTGGCCAGAGCCATCAACCTGCCCACTGTCATAACGCTTTTTCATCTCTTTATCGGACAAGAGAGAATATGCAGCGGAGATCTCTTTGAATTTCTCTGCCATTTCAGGCTTATCTTTATTGACGTCAGGGTGATACTTCTTCGCCAAAGCGCGATACGCTTTGCGAATCTCGGCATCACTCGCCGTTCTGGGCACACCCAGTAATTTATAAGGATCCTTCGCCATAAGCTGTATTTAGGCGGGATTTGGGCATGTGCAAGGGGTTAAAGAGACAGAGTTTGCGCTGCGCCCCACCCATAAGCACGAGACGCTTGAGCGATTGTAAGACCATCGGCGCCTTGAAGGCTGGGCAGCGTCAATTTTGGCTCAGCCGTTTCATATTCCGCGATAACCGCTCCGTTTGAGTTTAATTGCACGCGATAACGCTCAATCTCTTCGCCCAGAGGCACATCCAATCCCGACCAATTATCGCCGCCCAAGCGCGTGCGCCGCGTCCAGCGTATCGTCCTCTGCCCCGGACTTTCAGAAATTTTGACATGAACGGGCGAGAGTGGCCGCAAATATACCCCGCCATGTATATGATGGAGGGTATCGCTCTCTCGTCCGCCAGCTTTGGCTGAGATGGGAACAGTTTCCCCTAAAAGACTATACGGGAGCGGCAGATCACGCCACCCTGCCCCCAGCCATATGACCCGCGCGCCAGACGGGATGAGCGCTTGCATATCCGCATCTGAACCCTCTTGCCCCCGCAAGAGCTTTGAAAGGCGGTAGGTTGACGGCGCAATCAGCGTTGCTTTGGCGGCTTGGAGGACTTCCCAGCCCATATTGGTTTCAACGGCGAAACGGTTCCCTCCCTCAAAAATGGCGGCGTCAGAAAGGGAAGATAGGAGCGCTCCCGGCAGAAATATTTCCATCATATTTCCCTTATCCCATCGTCCAATGGGGCCGCTTGGCAGCTCTGTGAGCAATGCCCCTATCCGTGCCGCACGGCCAAGTGTGAGACTCGCCTCGCCCCCTGACACCTCCGTGATTGAGAAAGGATCAAGGCCCACCCCCACTAATGGTCCTGCATAATTTCCTGGCAGGTCAATCGCGAATAGAGACGGCTTGGCCGCCCATTGCGGCGACGTCGAAACTTCGGGGCTTCCCCCTGCATTGGGCAGCGTGTGCCGCTCACCGATACGGCGAGCCTGCACGTGCAGCGTGGTCAATCCTTCCATAGAATCGACCTGCCATCGCCCGTCAATATCCGGCAGTGAAATCAGGTCACCAACTTCAACATCCAGACGTTTTGCAGAGAGCTGAAAATTAAGATGCCAATCACCAGAATTATGGCCGGCAAGCGCTCTCTCCGCTGTCAATTTGGCGAAACTTCTATCCATGACAATTGGCGCATTTACATCCAAAACCCTCACTGTTTCGGCGGCTATGTCTCGGGCGCTGGCAAGGCCTAATTGATAGTCATTTCCAGCGTCGATAAAATGAATTCGAACGTCACGTAATCGGTCCTCTGGCGTAGCTTTTATCTGTTCAATAGAGGCCGCTGAACCACCAACAATATCATCGGTCTTTAGGGTAAGGTTTTTCTCGCTACCATCACTTACGAAACGCAACCCCTTCGCCGTTTCAATGACGTGAAACCCATAGGTCAATGAGAGCGGCCTCAACGCTGCGCGCCCTGTCATAGGGCGGTCAATGCGGTACCCTTGAACAAGCCCGCTCACTTTGGAAACATCAACGTCTTTAAGCCCGCTTTGTCGGCAAATATCAAGCACAACATCCGAGAGCGGAACAAGGCCCATTCGGCCCGTCAGCCAATGACCGAGCTGCCAGTTTTCTCCATCTGACCAAACTGAACCCCGAGCCGGAAAATCCGGAAAAGGGCGTGCATCCCAAGCCCAGAGATTTATCATATCTGTGTTAATCATTGGCCCCGCATAAACCGCTGAGGTTGGATTATTCTGCCCGTCCTCTGACCAGTAACTTAAAAAGGCTTCTAGGTAACGCCGTTGCATCAGGTCATCACGTGAAGCATTTGAATAATATGGATATTTTGAGTCTCCGGATTTCATATCATAGAAAACATTCGGCTGGTTTGCACCTTTATCAATGGCCGGACATCCAATCTCCATAAGCCAAATCGGTTTGCTTTCAGGAACCCATGCAGTTGGGGTAATTAATTCCATTCCTCCGCGCCGATTATAGTGCGGTTGTGACCACCAATTACGTAGATCTTTATAGCGAAAGACCCAAGGTTTGCCCGCCGCGCCGTCGGTAATAGGCGAGCGCAATTGGCGTTCCCTATCGGCGTGAGAGGCATAGAAATAATCATAGCCCTCGCCGCCTTCCATTTGGCTTTTTAGGTAAGTCATATCGTAGATATCCTCGGCCACGTCAGCGTCGACATGAGCCCCTCCATCTCGCCAATCTGAGAGCGGGAAATAGGCATCAATTCCGATGGCATCGATAGCGTCCGAACTCCATAAGGGGTCAAGATGAAAGCTCACATCATCGCCAGTATGATGCCCAAAATATTCTGACCAATCCGCCGCATAGGTCATGGCGGTATGTCCTGGCAAAATCGTTCGAACATCGCCCGCTAACTCCACCAATTTTTGAACCGCCGGATAGCTGTGATTGACGCCGCGTAATGTGGTCAACCCGACCATTTCAGAGCCGATAGCAAACCGGTCCACACCCCCCGAAATTTGCGCGAGTTTAGCAAAATGCAAAATGAAGCGCCGATAGGAAAACTCATTCGGTCCGCTATAATTTGGAAGCCCATTTTCGACACCGAAGTCAGATGAATTTGCATGGCCGAAAAAGCTCTCAATTTGCGCGTTCACCGCAGACGAGTTCTCAGCAGATTTAGGATAACATGTAATTCGTCCGCGCCACGGAAAGGCTTCTTGCTCCGCCTCGCCATATGGATCTGGCAAACCATTACCGGACGGAATATCCATGAGGATAAATGGGTAAAGCGTTACCTTATAGCCGCGGGATTTCAGGCTCGTTATGGCTTGCAGAATAGAGGCGTCAGAAGGCGTGCCGCCATAATTGGGGCGCCCATCAATGCCCTGACTGACAAGATAAGCCGTCCCCCGCGTCACGCCGCTTACACGCCATGTCGTGTCTGGCGTGATACGAGCTTTAGTCTCGACCCCCGGCTTTAGCTCGCACGTCCCGCAGCGCAAATCCGTCCCAAACCACGCCGTAATAATCGACACATTGCACACATTGGGAAGCTGAGTTTCTAGTTGATCCAGCGCAAGCTCTATATCCGCTTTCCCCGAGAGATTATTCATATTGATAGGGCGAGCGCTAGTCGGCGTGGGCGTTTCCTCGATAATATCAGTGGCATAAGCAAATTCACCGCTCGCCGGGAGCAGATTCACGCCCCGCACCAATGTTTCTAATCGCGGCGATGCCGTCTTTGCAGGCGGCACGCGGAGAACTTCGGCGTTAATTTGTGGCAGACGCGCCCCAAAGTCATCCAAAGGGAAGTCTTCAAAGACGATATAGGCTGTGCCCCGAAAAGACGGCACATCAGCGCCCTCAATCGCCGAAATTATGGGGTCTGGGAGCTGATCTTCTGTTCCGCGATAGACACGGCTGACTAATCCCGCAATTTGCAGAGGTGCACCATTAGCCCAGAGGCGATCTACCCCCAAAATTTCACCTTCGCAAAGGCCAATGGCGAAACTGATACTATAGCTATAATTTCTTTGACTAGGTCCGCCCCCTTTTCCGCTTTGTACCGGCTCTTCCGTCACGGTTTCGCGGATGCGAGAGGCCCATATCACCTGACCCGCAAGGCGCACGCGCCCATAAATACGGGCCATCGGCGCCCCGTCGCGCGAGGTTTGCAGGTGAAAGCTATCCAGACGAGGTCCTTCAAAGACACGATTATCAAAAGCATTGGAAATCGCACTATTAGCATAAGCTAAGGCCGCATTCGTGCCGATTTGCACGGCGGTATTGCCCAAAAACTGCGCGCCAGCGACAAGAAGTGTGGTCATTTAGGCCTCTATTGTGGGAAAAGAGAAGGAAAAGGCATGGCGGCGCGTCCAGTAAGGAACAAGAAAGCTCTCCACCACGGCGCGGCCCCAATAGGCGTGAATGATGCGGTCGGGAGCACTTAAAATAGCGATATGCTTGCAGGGAACATTTGGCATCATGCGGAAAAGAAGCACATCCCCCGGCTTTGCGGCGTGTTTGACGAGAGGTCTGAGGCAGTCCTGCGCGGCCTGGAGCAATGTCTCCTGACCAAGAGCCTCCGCCCAATCCGGCGTATAGGCCGGGATAGTCATGGGTTCCTCGCCATAAATCTCCCGCCACACACCGCGAATAAGGCCCAGACAATCGCATCCTGCCCCTTTTGCGCTAGCTTGGTGCTGATATGGCGTATCAATCCACGCTTTTGCCGCAGAGAGAATAGCCTCGCGCGGGATATGTCGGCCTGTCATTGATAACGCGAGCTCCCATCGCGTCGTTCGCCAATTTGCGGAGCGGCCTGCAAGGCGTCATCACCCAGCAAATAGGGAAAGCCTCGGTAATTGATTGCGTTGTCAAATTGGTCTTGGCAGGCCGTGAAGCTCCGCGGGCATATTGTGCCCGTAGCAAAATCCCCCGCATCTAACCCGCAGCGGATATCGCCAAATTCCGCATCACAGAGCTTTGAAAAAACGCGTCCAACTGAGCGGTCCAGTAAAACAGATTCGCCCGTCCACTCTGCTTCAAAGGCTTCGCCTTTTTGGCGAATTGAGCCAAGGCGCCCTTTGGTGATGGGCACAATTTGAGAGATGTCTTTCCAGTTGACCCGAAAGCTCTCTATCACCGCATCTTCATAAAGGCCGGAAGCTATATCATCTGCCGATATTTTATCGCTGGTCAGCGCCCCTTGTACGGCGCCATTATCGATTGAAAACCCTAAGCGCTTATCCACTTCGCTCGGAGTCAGGCCAGAAGACCCTTCATAATTAATTCCATCAATTACAAGGTTTTGATCATGATTTGTGAAGCCTAAAACTGCGCCATCACTTCGCGTGATTTTCCAAACCCAGGCGAGAGTCGTGACAGCTTGAGCAAGATGATTTTGAAACTCTGGAGGCAAATCACGCATGGCCGGGAACCTCAATCAAAGGAATAGTTATCGCCTGACCCGCCCCAAAAGCTTCGAGGGAAACATCTAATTGGTCGGTGTCAAACCGAACAGGCACATCAAATTCAAAACCTGCCGTGATGATGGCGCCTGCCTCAGGCGGCGCCCCAAAAGTCACTTCCCCAAGAAGCTCATTTAGGGTGAACTCAGAAGCTAGAACTTCAGATCCATTAATTGCGATTTTGACACTATCCAAAACAGGCTTCGTGATTGGCCGGGGATATTCTCCTGCCGCGTCAGAATAGGTTTTTAGGAGAAAGAAATTTTGTGTCTCGCCATTCCCCCTACCGATGACTTGATCTGTTGGCGATATATCTTCATCCGGCTTACAGCTTTTATTGTCCAGCGGATCACGAAATCGAAAGCCATGTAATTGCCCAAAACGAGATTCAAAAAATTCAATTATTTCATATAGTTCTGACACACTTTTAATTCCTGCGCCTGCGTTATACCGGCGGCGAGACTGCGCGTAAGGCGTGTTGCGATGCTCTGCTCCACTCGAGAGCTGCGTAATATCCGTACGCCGTGTGGGACCGCCACTCGCGCCGAAACCGGGAGACAGCGGAAAGCGAACATTGTGGAAATCAGTCATGATTTTTCCTCTTAAATATAGCGCTGACCATCGGCGACGGCACGCGCAATAGCGCTTGAAATTTGGCTTTGAGATTTTGTAAAACTCTGCGCGTCTGAGACTCCAGAAATACGCATATTCACATTCACCGCAGGCTTAGGCGAAACGCCTGAATTGGCTGTTCCAAATCCGCTAATAGCCTGTTGCAGGGGCACGGTGAAAAGTTCGGTAATGACAAGACGCGCCACGTCCTGCGCGACGGATTGCGCCAATGCATTAAACGAAAACTCCCCCGAGCGTGCAGCGCGTTCTAGCGCGAGCGAAATACGTTCACCTGCAAACTCGAAAGCTTTGGCCACATCTTCGGCGGCATCAATGGCAGGGCCGCTGGCGAAGTCTTCCAATGCTTTTGCGGCCTCATCAGGGCTATTCATAATCTTGTTCCAATTTATATAAATCACTTTTGAGCATTGCACTTGGGGCAGATGTTCTTGTCAGCGCGAACCAATCTATGAGGCTCATTTTCCAAAAATTTTCAGGGGTTAATCCGAGCTGTATAATCGCTAATTTTAGCCACACCTCAAAAGGCCAACCCGCATCATTTTTCATGGCAAAAACCCTCCTCGAAAAGGCGGCAAATATCGGGCATTACCTGCGCAATATCCTCATCTGAAAATTCGGCTGCCGGCCCGCTGACATTGGCCCCTGAGGGGAGACAAGGCCGCATCACACAGGCCAGCAGCACACGTCCTTCAGCCGCACTTAAAGACCGCAAGCGAAGGGAAAGCTCTCTCGGACCTCTGGCTGATAGACGTGAAGAGATCTCGGCCAAGCCGCCCAATGTCAGGCGAAGACCGTATATTTGACCTTGCAGGATGATGAGCTGATCACCTTTTTGAAAATCCATCACAAAGCACTAAAACTCGGCGCGCCAGCACTCATCAAGCTCAGCTCATATGTCGCCTCACCCTGATAGGTTCCCGCATAAGAGAGCGAGGTGAGCAAAAATGGGCCTTCCACCACACCAAAATCTGGAATGATGAAACGATAGGTCTCGGCGGATTGTTCAAAAAAGGCAGATCTCGCCAAGGCATCTGACGTCGTGTCCCGAAAGACGCCAGCCCCGCTAATTTCCGCGGACTTCACCCCTGCCCCTGGTAAAAGCTCCTTCCAGCCCTGAGCGGAGTCCGTGTTGGTAATATCAACGGTCCGTGCATTCAGCCGAAAGGCTTTGCTGCGCAATCCAGCGAGCGTGACAAACTCACCATCGCCATTTTTGATTTTGACGAGCATATCTCGTCCATTTTGGGCGGCCATTATCCTGCCTCCTTATCTGTCGTGAGGGAAAACCGAATGAGACCATGCAGGGTCAATCCGTCGGGGGCGCGAAATATGTCCGTGTAAGAAACTTGCGCTCGCACTAAGCTCGCATCCTCCAAAGCAAGCCCGCCGCTTTGTATGGCCATTGTCACTGCGGCGAGAACCTCCATGACTTGCGCGCGGCCCGCATAGCGTGACCAGATATGCAGGGTTTGTGTATGCGCGCATATAACCGCGCCATCTGCGCCTATATCCTCGCTGCGCATCGGCCCATAGGTTAGATAAGGAAAGATTGGGTCTGCTGGCGGATGGTCATAAAGGCGCGGCGGCGTGCCCAGAACAGCCTGAACGCCCATATCATTCGAGAGCGCCGCATGAACGGCTTTGGAGACCTCTATGGCAGATTGAACATCACTCATTGCTGTTCCTCTTCACATATAAGGTGGAGCCGCTCGCCGCGCGTATCAGGGTCCGAGGCCGCGATAACCCGAAGCAAGCGCGAGCCCCACATCAGCCGCGCGCGTTCAGGAAAATTACGGCGATATCGTATGGTCACGCGATAGCTCTGCGTAACGGCCAGACGGCCATTTTCGCGCGTTTCGGTGAGGTTTCGCGGCTCAACCGCCCCCCAGATCAATCGCTGAAAAGCCCAAGTGACCTTCGCTCCGCCAAGAGCGTCAGGCGTCTGAATGGGTGCATAGAGTCCCAGCCGGGTTCGCAACCGCCCAATCATAGCCGCACCGTGCGGTAAGGCATGAGCAGCGCATCGACGAGCATCGGCACAGGCCGCTTTATCGCGTCATCACGATGCTCATAATGTTGCGCGAGAAGCAGAAGTACAGCTTGCCGAAGCTGCATGGGAACATCTTCGGGCGAGCTCCCATATCCAGCCTCAAGTTCAGCCACGATGGCGACGGGGTCGGCCGTATAGTCTGAAAATAGATCACGCTTTCGCACCTCTATCGCGGCGGGGCGCGCGCGCTTATTGATATAAATTTCGCCGTTGGGGATTTCGGCGGCGTTGTCATCGCCGTCAATGACCGAGACCTTATGAACATGCCGAACGGGGCTGTGATTAATCACAAAGCGCCCGCTAGAGACCCGCGCTGAGCTATAAGCGCGCCGCCGCGAAATGAGCGAGAGCCGCCCCATCGACTCCACACGTTCGCGCGCGACTTTGATAAGGTCTGAAATCAACCCATCCTCATGGTCATGGTCTATGCGCAGAAACGCTTTGGCGGCGGTCAGCGTAACTGGCTCCATCGGCGGGGCATTTATATCTGTGATACTCATTTGAGGGTCTCCCTTTTTCCAATAAAAAAGGCCGCAAAAATTGCGGCCTTGGTTTAATTTTGATGTGGCGTATTTTATGACGCCGCGGTCTTAAGCAGCTTGATGGCGTTAAAGTCCTGCACGCCCCCGCCCACGCGTTTCGTGGTGTAAAACAGCACATAAGGCTTGGCAGAATAAGGGTCGCGCAGCACGCGCACGCCTTGGCGATCAACAACCAGATAACCCCGGCGGAAATCACCAAAAGCCATCACCGCGCCTTCACTGGCCATATCCGGCATGTCTTCGACTTCATTGAGCTTATAGCCCAGCAGGCTCGAGGGCTGCCCTGCCTTGGCGGCGGGCTGCCAGATATAATTCCCGTCAGCATCTTTGAACTTACGCACTTCGCTTAAGGTGCGGCGGTTCATGATGAAACTGCCGCCGGCGCGGTAGCGGGTCTTGGGCGCGTAGATAAGATCCATAATCGCATCAATCGGCGCATCGGCATCAAAGCCGCCCGCTGTGCCCGTCGCGACATAGCCGAGATTACCCCAGCTATGAGCGTTCTCGGTCACTTGGGTGTAATCCAAGAGCCCGCGCGGCTTATTCACCCCGTCGCCAGCGGTAAACGCCGCCGTTTCCTGCGCCGCAAAAACATCGCGGACTTCATCAGCCAGCCATTGATCGACATCGGCCACGCCGTCATCGAGCAAGGTCTGCGTTGCGGCGGGCATGGCGTAAAGCTCGCCGGCCGGAAATTCGAGCAGCTCTAATTGCGGGGCGTCGGTTTCAATCCGCGCTTCTGTTTCCCCTGCCCAGCCCGAAGCCGCGCCGCCTGCCGAGACAGGCTTTTTAAACTGCCCACGCCCAACACGCCGCACCGTAGAGATACGGCGAAAGGGCGAAGCATCTAGCAGGGCACGGTCAATACGGCTCTCTGTTTCCGCAGGGGCGACATAGCCGCCTTCTGCATCCACAGAGGAGGACAGCGACTTACCTTCTAATGAGGCGAGCTCTGAGCCGTCTCCTGTACGGATATAAGAGGACCAAGCCGATTTGGCTTCGGTGTTAATCGCCTCGCCGCCCATCATCGGGCGCGTGGCAGAAATGGCGAGATTTTCGATACGTTTGGATTGCGCATCCAATGCGGCGTTAATCCGGTCAACCTTATCGGTGAGCAGGCCATCGCCTTGCTTTTGCTCCAGCGCCGCTAATCGCTCATCATTGGCGGTTTTGAAGGCTTGGAAGGTTGAGGCGAAGTCCGCTTGCGCGGATTTCATTTCTTTTGTTTCAGTCTGTAATTCGCTCATGCGATTTTCCTTTTTTCAAATGTGGGAGGCGTGTCATTAATTTGAGTGATCCGCGCAGAACGCAGCATCGGGAAGGCCACGACGGAGACCTCCCATAAATCGAGTTCAAGGAGCTTACGCCCGCGCCCATTACGCGCGGTGCGCCGGGTGCGGTAGCCAATGGACAGGCCCGACAGCGCCCCTTCGCGAATGAGCCTTGCTGTGCGCTCAGTGCGAGCATTGCCGCCTATGAGCCGCCCCGATACGAAGAGCCCCGTGCGGTCTTCAAAGAGGCGGTCCCAGACGCCGATGGGCTCTGTGGTTTCATGGCCGACAAGCATGGGCAGTCTTCCGCTAAGCGAAAGCAAGCTCGCGGCAAAGGCCCCGCGCTGGACCACATCGCCGGACATATCGGCCTGCCCAAAGAGGCTGGCATAGCCAGAGACGCGAAGCTCATTATTTAAGTCCATCATTCCTCTCTCGCATCTAATTGGCGCTCAATCCGGGTCAGGGATTGCCGCGCGCCCATCATTTGTTCTTCGAGCCGGGCAAGCCGTTCCGCCACGGGGAGATCCGCAGCCGCTTGGGTTTCAAGCTGTGAGAGCCGCGCTTCCGCCGCGCCCGCCCAGAGGAGCGCGCCCGCCGTTTGCACAAGCACGGCGAGGACAAGGCCAAAGGTTATGGTGCGGTCCATCTGTAAGGGCTTGCTGCTCATGAGCTCACCTCAAGGCCAGCCATAGCGCGGCGTTCATCCTCAGTGAGAAAACTTGCCGCGCTTAGCCTTTGCCAAAGATTGGCCCGCTCCTCAGAGAGCGCAGGAACAGCATCCAAATCCGGCGCAATCTCAAGGTCTTCGCCAAAGAATGGCCGCAGCCAATCCTCAAATCCGCGCGCGGTTTTGCTCAC
>JAHDCL010000121.1 GCA_020629875.1 Hellea sp. | reverse complement strand
GTAAATCTAAATAAGTGGCCGAAGCTATTATGTGACATGAAAGGGTGTTTAGACGAGAGCGCGGGGCAGGGCTAGCCTGAATGTTTGGTCTGCGGGCGCGTTATAGGGTTTGGATCGTTGAGGGGGCCTGCTAAGGTCTAGCTCCGTTGATTCTTTGGGAAGAGAAATAGATGCTCGAGTTACGGCCAAACTGTGAATTATGTGATTGTGATTTACCGCCGAGTTCAGCTGATGCCCGCATTTGTAGTTATGAGTGCACCTATTGCAGCGCATGTGTAGAGACTGTTCTTAAAAATGTGTGTCCAACCTGCGGCGGGGGATTTGTGTCCCGGCCTATACGCCCACAAAAGTCATGGCGTGATGACAAAAAGTTAGGTTTAGGCTTTCATCCGCCTTCTGTTGAGCGTGTTCATTCCAAGTTTTCTCCGGAGGATATAAAAGCTCATACAGACCGTATTAAGGACGTTCCGCCCCAAGAGCGTTAGAAACCGTCTTTAATGAGGTTTTACTAAGCTCGAAGCTTAATCCCACAAACTTGAATCGAATTGAAAAACCTCTTCCACGGGTTCGTTCAGGACATGCGCAATACGAAAGGCGAGCTCTAATGAGGGGGCATATTTCTGTGCCTCAATGGCGATAATCGTTTGCCGCGTTGCGCCCACCCGTTCCGCGAGGCCCGCTTGGGTGAGTTCCGTGCGGGCCAAGCGGATGCGCTTAATGTGGTTGGTGATGGATGTTTTTTTGCCGCCCATGATTATCCTCGATACGCCCAAATCATGATGCCTTGCTTCACCAAATCCGCGACGTAGCTGACCACCATCAGGGCGAAGATAATCTCGGCCGGTTTCTGGATAGAAATGGGCGGGATGTAATTCGTCCCAAAAAGGCTATAGAGCAAGAGGCTGACAATGACGCCGCCAACACCCCATTGCATCAATCGATAGCCCCAATGTGCGCCTTTGCGCTCAATGGCTATGTCGCGCTCATCCTTTTCATAAGACTCTTTGCGCTTACGCATATCAAATATGGCTGCGATTACGGCATGAACAATAATCGTGACAATTACGACGCCCAGAATGATTTCGCTAAATTCACCCATATCCGTATGGATGAGCTTCGGCGAAAAACCGATGGTCGTCTTCGACCAAAAATACGCAAATACGGCACCATCTGCGAGTAGAGTAATCCAAGCCTGACGCTCTGGCTCGCTCATATCTTCAATTTTCGTCACAATCGTCTCCTAACACAATGTAAACTATTTTTTACATAGCGAAGAAGCGACAGAATGTAAAGTATTTTTTACGTAAATAAAGTTTTACATTCTGTCCTGCAAAACGATTTGAGACATTTTCTTTAACGTGGCGAGTATGGCCTCTGGGGGTTGGCCGAGGTCTTGGGACGTATTTTGCGCGGTGGCGCAGCCATAGACAGCCTGGACATGGTCCATATAAAGTTTGTTCTTATCCATGGTGCCTGTGAAGAAACTTTGGCGCAGCCCGGCGTCGTTTGCTTCCATCATCTGGTCGACTTTGGCTTTATCCAGCCCGAATGCTTTTGAGGTCTCATAAGTTTGTTCCCTGGCGGCCTCCATTTTGGCTGTTTGGGCCTTGGCAAATTTCATCAGGGAAGGGGCTATGTCTTTGTGTCCGTCAAAGCGTTTGTCTTTTTGCACGGTATCTGCGCTCATCTCCGCCAAGATGGCGCAATTGCCCGGCTTTGCGCCCGAACTTTGCGCCGTAGCCAGGAGAGGACAAGCGGCGGCCAATAAAAGGGTGGCAGTGGTGGGAATAAGTTTCTTCATGTTGCGCTCCGTAAATTGAGGCCAATATTGGCGCATCAATCCACGGAATGCAAATTTGGTTAGGACGCCTACCTAAAGACCGGATCATCCAGGCTGCGTAGTTTCCGCGAATGCAGCGTCCCGGATTGCGCGGCATCTTTAAGGCGCGACATCGCTTCCAGGCCGATATTTAGATGCTGCGCAACACGGGAGCGATAAAAGGCCTCGGCAACACCCGGGAGCTTTATCTCGCCATGTAGGGGTCTGTCAGAGACGCAAAGCAAAGTGCCGTAAGGTACGCGGTAGCGATAGCCATTGGCAGCAATGGTGGCGCTTTCCATATCAATCGCGATGGCGCGGGCTTGGTTAAGGCGCGTCCGCAGGCTCGCATATCGCATTTCCCAATTTCGGTCATCCGTTGTCACCACCGTGCCCGTGCGCACATGCTGTTTCATCTCTTTTCCGGTGAGCTGCATGACCTCGCCGATTGCCTCGGTCAGCGCAATTTGTACCTCTGCAATGGTCGGTAGCGGAATAGTCGGCGGGAGCATTTCATCCAGAATTTGATCATCGCGTAGATAGGCATGAGCGAGCACAAAGTCGCCCAGGGTTTGCGTATTGCGCAGCCCGCCGCAATGACCCAGCATCAGCCAGCAATGCGAGCGCAGCACGGCTACGTGATCTGTAATGGTTTTGGCATTAGACGGGCCCACGCCGATATTAATCAGCGTCACACCTTCTTCATTATCGCACATCAGGTGATAGGCGGGCATTTGCGGAAGCTTGAACTTTGGATCGGGGTTATAGTCCTTTGGATCAGAGATGAGGCCAACACCCGGCGCGCTAAAGCTATAACATTCATCGGTTTTGATGACGTTTTTCGCGTGCTCAATAAACTCATCCACATAGCGCTGATAATTGGTGAAAATTACAAACTTCTGGAAATGAGACGGCTGGGTCCCGGTATAGTGTTTTAAGCGCTGTAAAGAGTAATCTGTACGAAGGGCCGGAAAGAGGGAAAGCGGCAGTGGCTCATCGCCTGGATGTTCAAAAGCGCCATCCGCGAGATCATCATGAATGCGTTTCAGGTCGGGTAAGGGGAAATAATCGCCGATATTTTTCGAGGCGCCGTCCTTCATTTCAAAGCTGGCCGGATCAATGGCAAAAGCGACGGGAATGAGTTCGTCACTATAGCCTACGTAATAATCAATCTCATAGGCGGCTTCGATATGGCCGAGTTGGTCCAAGAGGTAATCTTTGAAGATTTCGGGGTGCGTGATGGACGTGCCATACCAGCCCACGCCGCGAATGCTCACAAAACCGTAGGGCTTCACGCCATGCGGTTTCTTCTCGCGCAAATGCAAAAGCAGATAAGGATAGGTGACACTGCGGTCATCGCGATATTCGCCCGTCTCAGCGAAAATAGCGAAGGCCTTATTTAAATGCTCGCGCGCGTCTTCATATAATTTTTCAAGCGCGGCGATGGATTGTGGAATATCGTGACAGCTATCGAGCTGATCAAAAAATGAGGGCTTATTGCCGATTTGATTTAAAATGGTTTTTTCCTTTCGTACATACAGTTTTATCTCTCCGGATGAGGGATAAAATTTCCACGTCCTATCAAAAAAAGGGATGGAAAGTCAAGATTATTGCTCACGCTACCGAGCAAAAAAAATGGAGAGCCAAGGCCCTCCATTTCGATTTTGTTGATAAGCACAAGACTTAGAAGTCGTAATT
>JAHDCL010000031.1:19809-30093 GCA_020629875.1 Hellea sp. | reverse complement strand
TCAATCTGTTTTGCGCCCAATCCGTCAATATCAAAGGCGCGGCGCGAGACAAAATGTTTAAGTCCTTCAATAGCTTGGGCCGGACAGCTAAGCCCATTTGTGCAGCGGCGAACGACATCTTGTTTGCCCGTTTTATCATCAATATCTCGTATCGCAGGTGCATCGCAAATTGGACAGTGACGCGGCAAATTAAATCTTTCGCCTTTTCCGTCTTCGACAACGCGAAGCACTTGCGGGATGACATCCCCTGCCCTTTGTATCTCAACCGTGTCGCCCGGCTTTACGCCAAGGCGTTCAATTTCGTCTTCATTATGAAGCGTGGCATTAGAGACAACAACGCCGCCCACCGTAATGGGCGTAAGCCGCGCAACAGGTGTCAGCGCGCCCGTGCGGCCAACCTGAACATCAATCGCTTCAAGTTTTGTAATCGCTTTTTCAGCGGGGAATTTATGAGCTATCGCCCAACGCGGCGCGCGGGAGACAAAACCCAGGCGTTCCTGCAAAGCCAACTCATTGACCTTATAAACGACCCCGTCAATATCATAACCAAGTCCGGAGCGTTTCTCTTCAATCTGATGATAATGGGCGATCATTTCGGCTGCGCTATCATGAAGTTTCATCTCAGGGTTTGTCTCAAATCCCCAATCGGCAAATCGCTCGACGGCCTCCATTTGCGTTTTTGCAAATTCCTGACTGACCTTCCCCCATGTATAGGCAAAGAATTTCAGGGGCCTTTGTGCCGTGATTGTCGGATCAATTTGACGGAGCGAACCCGCTGCCGCATTGCGCGGATTTTTATAAGGCTCTTTGCCCGCTTTAACTTGCGCGGCATTCATCATGTCAAAGTCAGCGTGATCAATATAGACCTCACCCCGCACTTCGAGAACCTCAGGCCACCCCTGACCTTCAAGCGTTTTCGGTATAGTCTTTAAGGTGGATAGATTTGCCGTCACATCTTCTCCGACCTTACCATCCCCGCGCGTTGCACCGCTAATAAGCTGACCGTTTTCATATCTGAGCGCCGCAGAAAGGCCGTCAATCTTTGGCTCGGCCGTAAACGCCATAGGTGCAGCCTCATCCATTGATAGGAAACGTTTCACCCGCGCGCAAAAATCCGTAACGTCTTCATCGGTAAAAGCATTATCCAGCGAAAGCATCGCTACGCTATGCGTAATTTTACCAAACTTTCCCGAAGGTTTCGCGCCTACTGACTGTGTGGGGCTGTCCTTGGCGAGTAAGTGAGGATGACTTGCCTCGAGTGCGAGCAGCTCTTTCCGAAGTTCATCATAGGCTGCGTCGCTCATAACGGGCGCATCTTCTTGGTAATAGAAATCGTCGGCTGCTTTAATCTCGCGAATAAGGAAGGCCATTCGTTTTATGACAGCCCTATCGCTCACGACGCCATAAGCTGACGTGCAGCTGCCCTCGCTTCTTGTGTAATTTTTTCGCCTGCGAGCATCCGTGCAATTTCTTCTTCTCGGGCATCATCCGCAACGAGGCTAACGTGGGTTGTGGTTGTTGACCCCGTTGAAGATTTTTCTATCCGATATTGATGATCAGCTGCGGCGGCGACTTGAGGGCTATGAGTCACGACAAATACTTGCGCCGAGTTGGACAACCTTGACAACCGTTTACCCACGGCGTCGGCCACCGCGCCGCCTACGCCTTGGTCAACTTCATCAAAGACCATCACAGCATCATTCTTTCCTGCCAATGCGACTTTAATCGCCAGAGCAAAACGCGCCATTTCTCCTCCCGAGGCAATTTTGTCAAGCGGGCCAACAGCTGTTCCAGGGTTTGTTGAGACTTTGAATCGAACCTTATCAATGCCCAGAGCCGTCTCACTCGTCCGCTCAATATGCGTGAGGAACTGTGCTCGCTCCATTTTCAAGGGCGGCAACTCATACATAACAACTTTATCTAATTTCTTGGCTGAATTTTCCCGCGCTTTGCTTAGCGCAAATGCTGCCTTATCATATTTGGTCTTAGCCTTGATGGCCGCTTCTTTCGCATTTGAAAGATCGAAATCAGCATTATCTATCGCAGCCAATTCACCCGCAAATTTGCTGCGCGCTTCAATCAAGGAATCAATATCACAATCGTATTTTCGGGCGGCAGCGCGCAATGCAAAAAGGCGCTTTTCTGTCTCGTCCAATTTTCCGGGCTCAAAGTTAAAGCTCTGCGCCGCGAGGCTCACGGCTTCTCGCGCCTCTTGAGTTTCCAGCATAGCCCGTTCCAGCGCTTGTGCAGCGACCTCTAAAGCATTCGCCGCATTACTCTGGCCTTCCCCAAACTTGGCACGCAAGCGATCAATCCCTGACAGGGCGGATGATAGGCGGGCCTCAAAGGCGCCATCCTCACCAAGAGCATCTTGCGCGGCTGTAAGCTCTGTCAAAGCGCCCTCTGCCCCCTGCAGGAACTTACGCTCTTCGGCCAGTTGCGCATCCTCACCCACCTTCGGGGCAAGGCGGTCTAGCTCTCCTATCGCATGTTCAAGAAAGTCACGATCTTCGCTTGCCTTCGACTGAAGAGCGACAAGAGCATCCACTTGCGCCTGCGTCTCCTTACGCTCTTTGTAGGCTGAAGCACATTTTTCGAGTAAGTTTTGATGACTGCCAAAAACATCGAGGAGGTGAATGTGAGTTGTAGGGTCAAGCAAGCCTTTACCATCATGCTGCCCATGCACTTCTAACAAAAGAGACCCAACTTGGGATAACAGTTTTACTCCCACAGCTTGATCATTAATGAAGGCCTTGCTGCGGCCATCTTTCGTCAGGCTCCGGCGCAGGGTAACATCTTCGTTTGGATCGACGTCAATGTCATTTTCTTTGAGGAGCCTGGCAACAGAGTTTGAAAGCGTAAAGCCGGCGATACATTGCGCCTTATCTGCCCCTGCCCTAACCAAAGCACGGTCAGAACGAGCCCCAGTCGCCATCCCTAATGCATCCAAAATAATTGACTTACCCGCGCCCGTCTCGCCGGTTAGCGCCGTGAGCCCTGCGCCAAATTCGAGGTCAAGCGCCTCGATTAGGACCACATTACGAATGGACAGCCCAGTTAACACGGGCCTTAGAAGAGACGTTCTTTGAGGCGAGACCAATAACCTTGCTTACGCGGCTTATTGACTTCTTCATTGAGATTTACACCATATTCCGCCAGTAATTCGTAGCTGTCTTCATACCACTCGCTTGAGGGATAATTGTAACCAAGGACAGAACCAACAAGCTTCGCTTCGCTGATAATGCCAAGCGAGGTATAAGCCTCGACGAGACGGTGTAGCGCCTCTTCAGTCTGCGACGTTGTTTCGTAATTTTTTACAACATTCTTGAAGCGCCCAATCGCGGCGAGCTGCTGATTTTCTTTGAGGTAATACCGTCCAATAGACATTTCCTTACCCGCGAGGTGATCATGCGTTAGCTCAAGTTTTAATCGAGCATCACGCGCATAGTCGCTTTCGGGATAACGGCGAACCACTTGTTGTAAGGCCGCCTCCGCGTTCACCGTTGTCGCTTGGTCCCGACCCACATCATAAATTTGGTCGTAATAGTTCATAGCAATCAGATAATATGCATAGGGCGTACTCTCATTGCCTGGGTGCAATCCTATAAAGCGCTGAGCTGTAGCAATAGATTCCTCGTAATCCGTGGACCGATAATTCGCATATGCCTGCATTAACATGGCACGGCGGGCCCATTTAGAGAAAGGATGCTGACGCTCAACCTCTTGGAAGAACAATTTTGCTCGGTCCCAATCGCCTCGTTCCATTCGGTCAAAGCCTTGATTGTAAATTTGTTCCGCTGGGCGTTCCACATAGGCCAACTTTTCTTTCTTCTTACCGCCGATGCCAAGTGTGGAACAGCCCGTAATCGTAAGGGCGAGAGCTGCAACAGCAACAGGTTTTAAAACAGCAGTATAACGCATAACGATTCCCAAAGGGCTTAGAAGTTTAGAGGTTACTAACGGAAGATTAAGTCCGGCGAAAGTGAGAAAATCGTAGGGTTTCAGCTAAGCTGAAACTGACTCGAGTTCTATTGCCTCAGCCCTCGACGTGATTGAGGTAAATTCCCAAGCATCAGGGTGCCCGTAAAGCGACATAAGAAGGTCATGATTAAGTCCATGGCCGCCCTTAACTGTCGTAACCCGTCCTAAAATCGGCCCGCCTAAATAGAGATCCCCAAGAAGGTCTAACGCCTTATGACGCACAAATTCATCGGAAAAACGTAACCCTTCCGGATTAAGCACCTTATCACCATCCACAATAACAGCGTTATCTAACGATCCACCCTTAGAAAGCCCTGCGGCTTGTAAGGCAGCAACCTCATGCATTCGCGCAAACGTCCTCGCTGAGGCTAGTCTTTCGCGGAAGGCACGAACATTTGGCACGATCTCGACGCGTTGCCTGCCAATCGCCTGATCATTAAAATCAATCGTAACATCCAATTCTAAACGATCGCAAGGTTCAACGCGTGCAATACTGTCCCCGTTTCCAACCTCAATTGTTTTTAAAACCCTAACGTAACGGCGCGGTGCAGCTTGCCGCACTATTCCAACCTGCTCAATGAGCTTAAGGAATGGCTCAGCACTCCCATCAAGAGCGGGAAGTTCTTCTCCATCGAGATCAATGTAAAGATTATCAATACCCGATGCAGCTAGTGCTGCTAACAAATGCTCTATAGTGGAAACCTTCACGCCGGCGGCGTTCGACAAGGTTGTGCAGTTTTTCACACCTGTTACCGCATCAGGGCGCACAGCAATCCGGTTATCACGATCTTGTACATCCGTACGGATAAAAACCAAACCGGTCCCTACCGGTGCAGGCCGCATAACAAGCCGCGTATGCTCTCCGCCATGCAGCTCGATCCCCGCTGTTACAGCAGGTCCACAAAGCGTAGACTGTCGGCGCACATTGCCCATAGTAATCCTCTTTCCTAACCATAAGCTAGCAGAGCAACCTACCCGCGCAACAAACTCTGCGTTACAGGGTGTTTCAGAGTATGACAAATCTGTTACGCAAAAAAAAGCGCCTCCCTTTCGAGAGGCGCATCAATTAAAAAAGTATCACGCCTTAACGGTTTTGACGTCGCAAAAAGCTTGGGATTTCAAGCTCTTCGTCCAAATTATCGCCGAACAGGTCGCCGCTCTGTTGAGGGGCTTGTCGTTTAACCACTGGTGCTGGCGCGGGCTTTTGCTTTTTCAGACCGAAAAACCCGAATGGCTTTTTAACAACATTTTGCGGTTGCGCCTCAGGGGCGGGGTCCGGTTGCGGCGCGTATTGTTGCTGAGCCGCGGGTTGCGGAGCTTGAACCTGCGGAGGATATGGCTTGGGTGCAACATATGCTGGAGCCTGCTGTTGTGGAGCGGGCTGCGGTGCAGGCGCAGTTGGTTGCGGTGCGTATGCCACTTGTTCTTCATACTCATCTTCAATGGCAAAAGCATCTTCTTCATATTCTGGTTCAGCAGCGGCAGCTTCGACATAGCGAGATGGAACTGGCTTAGTCTCCATAACATATTCCGTGTCCACACCCGTGGCCACGACAGAAACGCGCACAATGCCATCAAGATCATTATCTAACGCTGAACCCACGATAATATTAGCATCTTCATCGACTTGGCCGCGAATAAGGCTAGCCGCTTCATCAACTTCATAAAGCGTGAGGTCACGACCACCAGTAATGTTGATAAGAACGCCCTTCGCGCCTTTCAGCGACACATCATCAAGTAGCGGGTTATTGATGGCAGCTTCAGCGGCCTCAATAGCACGACGCTCTCCTGTGGCCTCGCCTGTTCCCATCATGGCTTTACCCATTTCGTCCATCACTGTGCGGACGTCGTTAAAGTCTAGATTTATAAGGCCAGGAACAACCATAAGGTCAGTCACGCCGCGAACGCCGCTGTGCAAAACTTCATCAGCCATAGAGAACGCGTCAGACATTGTTGTCTGCTCTGTCGCCACGCGGAAGAGATTTTGGTTAGGAATTGTGATCATTGTATCAACAGCAGAGTAAAGGTTTTCAATACCTTGCTCGGCAAGCTTCATGCGGCGAGAGCCTTCAAACTGAAATGGCTTCGTCACGATACCCACAGTAAGAATTCCACGCTCGCGCGCTGCACGGGCGATAACTGGCGCGGCGCCAGTTCCCGTTCCGCCGCCCATACCAGCCGCTACAAACAACATATGCGCGCCATCAAGGTGCTCTAAAATTTCATCTAGGCTTTCCTCAGCTGATTGCTCACCAATTTCTGGGCGCATGCCTGCGCCTAGCCCTTGTGTGATACCACCACCGAGTTGAACTTTCCGATCTGCGCGCGAGAGAGCCAGCGCTTGTGCGTCAGTATTCGCCACAATAAACTCGACGCCATCAAGGCCAGCGCCAATCATGTTGTTAACAGCATTACCACCCGCACCGCCAACGCCAATAACGACAATACGGGGCTTGAGTTCGACGGATTTGGGTAAAGAGAGTGCAATTGGCATAATATTCCCGCGAATTATGGTAAGTGAATGGTTAATGCACACTCAGCCAAAAGCGTTAAACAGAGATTAACCAAACTTAAATTTCCGCAGGAATGTGGCCGTTTTACTGGTTTTTTAGAAATTTTCTCGAAGCCACTGAAGCGAACGCCCCAATGTATTGCCCGTATACCGTTTTTGGCGGTAGCGCTGTCCCGATAAATCCGGCGGCCCCGAAATCGCTTCGCCCGATTCTGTAAACGCGTGCTTCAGCAACCCTGTCGCAACTGCAAAATCTGGCCCTGCGATAGCTTCGCGCATACCAAGAACGCCATGAGGGCGCCCTATCCTAACACGCTTATTAAATACATATTCGGCGAGCTCGCGAACGCCATTTAACTGACACCCGCCGCCCGTTAGTACAATGCGCCGCCCTGCATAATTTTCTAACCCTGAATCCGCAATCCGATCACGTAGCAGCTCAAAGGTTTCCTCAACACGAGACCGAATAATTGACGTTAGTAATTCCCGCGGATGATGGCTCAACTCCTCTTGTGCCCCCATAGGAGGACAAGGAATCATAACCTGCCCGTCATCTGACCCATGTAGAGCAGACCCATAAATCGTTTTGATTCGTTCCGCAGCTTCCGTAGGTGTCGTTAATCCCCGAGCAATATCATTTGTCACATTTTTCCCTCCGACGGAGAGCGCATCCACATGAACCATGGTGTTATCTCGGAAAATAGCTGCGGTCGTAATTCCCCCCCCCATATCAATCACCGTAACGCCGAGATCGCGCTCGTCATCAGTTAAGACACCTAGACCAGCCGCATAAGGCGATACAGTCACAGAACTGATATGAAGATGGCAGCGTTCAATACAGTGGGCCAAATTTCTAAGCGGCCCGACCCCGGCGAGAACAAAATGCATGTCCACGCCAAGGCGCTTACCAAACATACCGCGAGGATCGCGAATCCCCCCCTCATCATCAACTGACCAATTGAGCGGGATCGCGTGCAAAATTGCGTCTTCAGGCTGCGCGAGTTCCGCAAGTGAAGAATTCAAAACCCGCTTTAAATCACGATCAGCCACCTCGCCGCTGGCAAATTCGGTTTGCACTGTCATGTGTTGTGAGCGCAGAGACCGAAGCGCCACATTTACGCAAACAGATTGAACGGTTACGCCTGCGGCTCGCTCAGCCTTTTCAACCGCTGTACGAATACCTGCCTCAGCCGCTTCCATATCGACCACGGCGCCCGATTTAAGGCCCGCGCTCACGCCAAAACCTGAGCCAATAAGCTTCACGCCAAAATTAGGCTCTCTTTGACCTATCAAGCATACAACCTTACTCGACCCAATATCGAGAACCGCAATCGTTTCGGCCTTCTTATTTACCCCGCCCTTGAACATATTAAGCTAAGCATGCTCCGGCGATTTAGGTGATAGCGTCAGGCGATCCGGCAAACGCATATCCACCGTTTCGATTGCACGATCTAATATTTGAGTGCGCGCCTGCAAACTTTGTAAGTCGCGCAGCGCTTTACGGATATTTTCTTCTGGCAACTTCACACGAACAGCTCCGTCATCGAGAACCATATCCCAACGCCGATTACCCACATGGATAAAGCTTTCAACGCGCTGCTTAATGCTAGGAAACTCTTCCATCATCTGAGTTATGCTGGCAGCATGCTCTCCTGCATTCTCTCCAACAAATAAAGTGAGCTTTGAGAATTGTAGAGCATTCGCATCAGAAATCGCCATGCCACCCACATCGACAACTTTCACCTTCCCCTCATGCTGCCATAGCGCATAGGGCTGACGCTCAATGATTTGGACAACAATTCTGTCAGGCCATAAACGCCGCACAACGGCGCGGTCGACCCAAGAGAGACTCTCCACACGCTTTTGCGCACTTTCCATATCAATGCCGAAGAGATAATCACCCGCATAAACACCAAGCGCACGACGAACGTCTTCTTCGCGAAGACGTCCCTCGCCCATCACATCAACCCGTTCTATCACGAAGCCCATGGACATTAAGCGGTTACGTTTAAAATTATCGCCCGCTTGCATAACGTTTGGCAAAAAGCCGCCAAGCCACAATCCTAGAAAAATAATAAGTAAAAGTGTGCCAACGATGGATAGGACCATACGCGTAAAACCTTTGCGCGTATGGCTCGCAGCCCGCATTTGCGCTGAGGCCCAATTTCTCGCGCCGCGCAGTCCAGGTTTTAAGGGGCTCACGCGATGTGAACCCTTTGGGATAGATTTACCTTTTCCTACCGCGGCCATGAAGCATCCTCAACAATCCAGCGACAAAGCTGGCCAAAATTCATTCCGTCATGCGCCGCCTGTTCAGGCGCGAGCGATGTCGGAGTCATTCCGGGTTGAGTATTCACTTCAAGCATTACCATTTTGTTTACGATATCTGTTAAATCGTCATTAATATCATTAAATCTGAAATCCGCCCGAGTGATACCGCGGCATCCAAGGGCTTGATGAGCTAAAGCGGCCCATGTCAGGCATAATTCTGTGGCATCTTTGGAGATTTCGGCGGGCACAACATGAGAAGAGCCACCATCGGCATATTTCGCTTCATAGTCATACCATTCTGTGTTTGGGATGATTTCGGTGACGGCCAGAGCTTTTCCGTCCATCACAGCAACCGTAAGCTCACGACCCGGGACAAACTTCTCGACGAGCACGAGTTCGCCCATAGCTTCATTGTCGGCCATGGCGGCGGCAGGCTCTTCGCCCTCTCTTACTATATAGATACCTTGACTGGAGCCTTGCCCGTTGGGTTTGACAACATATGGCGGCTCCATCGGATGTTCTTTGGCCGCAGAAAGGCGCGGCACGAGATACCCTTCGGAAACAGTAATCCCCACATCCCGCAAAACGGCTTTGGACCGATGTTTATCCATCGCCAAAGCAGAGGCCATAACCCCGCTATGCGTGTAAGGCGCGCCAAAGAGATCAAGAACACCCTGAACGCGGCCATCTTCCCCCCAATCACCATGAAGGGCATTAAAGACTACATCAGGATCAGCGGCGTGGAGTTGCTCCCAAAGGTTCGGCGCAACATCAATTTCAGTGACGTCATAGCCTTCCGCGCGCAGCGCCTTGGCACATTCAGCCCCCGAGACGAGAGAGACATCGCGTTCGGAGGACATACCCCCTTTTAGGACGGCTATGCGTTTCATGCGCGTTCTCCAATCCGCTTAATTTCCCACTCTAAATCCACGCCTTGCGTCTCTTTAACTTTCGCAATCATTGTCTCGCCAAGTTCTTCCAAATCAGCCGCCGTGGCATCGCCTGTATTTATCATGAAATTACAATGCTTTTCGCTCATTTGTGCGCCGCCCAGTTTGAAGCCGCGCCCGCCTGCATCGTCAATAACCTTCCAAGCTCCTCGCCCGCCCGATTGCACTTGGTCTGGGTTCTTAAAAGTCGAGCCGCCTGTCTTCTCGCGAATAGGTTGGCTCTCTTCTCTGCGAGCCGTGATGTCCGCCATGCGTGCCGTAATAGCGGCAGGGTCATCTGCTGTGCCTTTGAATATTGCTTCCACGAATATCAAATCATGTGGCGCTTTAGAATTTCGATAAGAATATCCAAATTCTTCAAGCGGCATGACTTGCCTACGTCCTGTGCGATCAAGGGCAACGGCTTCAACTAAAACATCTTTAGTTTCAGTACCGTAGCAGCCTGCATTCATGCGCAAGGCTCCGCCGATTGTGCCTGGAATACCGGCGTAAAATTCAAGCCCAGCCACACCCGCCTTGGCCGCTTCTTTAGCAACTTTATTATCTAATGCCGCAGTCCCTGCCCGCACT
>JAHDCL010000031.1:0-19709 GCA_020629875.1 Hellea sp. | reverse complement strand
GCGAGATCAGCTGCCCAATAGGTGATGTCACCGGCCCCGAGGCAGACAATCAAATCACCCTCTTCAAGGTTCGGCTTGAGGTCTTTTGCGAGACTATCTTTTGACGTTGAACACGCTTTCTTATGGCCATGCGATGTCAGGCTTTGAACAAGGCTTGGTCCATCAAAGCCTTCAATCGGGCTTTCTCCCGCCGCGTAAACCTCTGCGACATAGACATAATCAGCATCATTAAAACAGGTTGAAAAATCTTCGAACAAATCTTGCAGGCGTGAGTAGCGATGCGGCTGCACCACGGCATGAACTTTGCCTTTGGACACTTGGCGGGCCGCCTGAAGGACAGCGGCAATCTCAACGGGATGATGTCCGTAATCATCAATAATGCTCACGCCGTTCCAATCTCCGACATGGGTGAAGCGCCGCTTGACCCCGCCAAAGCTATCAAGCCCCGCGCGGACTTGCGCTTCTGTCAGGCCAAGTTCGCGGGAGACCGCAATCGCGGACAAGACATTTTGCGTATTATGCTTGCCCGCCATGGGAAGGAACAATCCATCCCAGCGTTCCTCATTACCGTCTCCGTCACGGAAGACCGCATCGAAACGAGAGCCTGTCGATTCCAGTTCTAAATTTTCTGCGCGCAAATCCGCCTGCGGGTTAAAGCCATAAGTTATGACGCGGCGATCCGTAACGCGGCTGACAAGCGCCTGCACTTCAGGGTGATCAATGCAGAGCACTGCAAAGCCGTAAAAGGGTAGGTTCTCAACAAACGTATCGAAAGCTTTGCGGAGCACATCAAAATCGCCGTAATGCTCCATATGTTCGGGATCGATATTCGTGACGACCGCAACTGTCGGGAAGAGCTTGAGGAAAGAGCCATCAGACTCATCGGCTTCAACCACCATCCAATCGCCCATGCCTAGTTTAGCGTTAGAGCCATAAGCATTGATAATGCCGCCATTGATAACTGTCGGGTCTAAGTTCCCGCCCTCAAGAAGCGCTGCAATCATTGTGGTCGTCGTTGTCTTTCCATGGGTACCGCCCACAGCAATCGCCCATTTCAAGCGCATCAACTCAGCCAACATTTCCGCGCGGCGCACTACAGGAATAGAGCGCGCACGCGCCTCAACCAATTCAGGGTTATCAGCTTTAATCGCTGAGGACATGACAATGGCCCCTGCTCCGTGAACCTGCTCTGCCTTTTGGCCAAGGTAGATTGTGGCTCCGAGCTTTTCCAAACGCTTCGTGATTGCGCTTTCTCGCCCATCAGAGCCTTGCACTGTATAGCCCAAATTCAGCATCACTTCGGCAATGCCAGACATGCCAATGCCGCCAATGCCGACAAAATGGATAGGCCCTGTATCAAAAGGAACTTTGGTCGCGAGAGCGCGTTGTTGCAGGTCAGGTTGGGGCATAGTGCCTACTTTATTATTTAACAGCTGATATGACCAACGCGGCCAATTTTGCTGCGGCGTCGGGGCGGCCGGCAAGCTTGGCCTGCTTGGACGCTCTTTTAAGCCAGTTCGAATCATTTAGTCTCGCCTCCAGAGTAGATTTCACTCTCTCTGGCGTAAACTCTGATTCAGGCAAAATATCGGCGGCATCAAGGCTAGATAGCGCCCTCGCATTGACCGTTTGATGATCATCCATCGCAATCTTTAAAGGGACCAATAAGGCAGGCAGCCCCATGACGGCCATTTCCGAAACAGAAGACGCCCCCGCGCGGCCCACAATATAATGCGCTTTGGCCAAATGTGTTTCGATATCAGAGAAGAAGGTTTCGCAAATCGCCTCAACGCCTGCTTCTTTATAAATCGCTTTCGCTGCCTCTTGGTATTCGGGCCGCGTTTGCTGAACGACTTTTATACGTTTCCGCATCGCCCGAGGCAGTAAAGCAATGGCAGCAGGCATGGTTTCGCTCACAATTTTGGCGCCCAGGCTCCCGCCTACGATTAAAAGGTTGATGTCACCCTTTGGCGGTGAATAACTCTTCGGCACGGCCTTGATGACCTGCTCACGCAGGGGGTTCCCTGTGCAGACATGGTTTGCCCCCGCGGGCAATCTTTGAAGCTCTTCAAACCCTGAAGCCACGACATTTGCTTTAGACGCAAAGACACGATTTACGCGGCCCAGCACAGCATTTTGTTCGTGAATGATGGTGGGAACACCCAGTCCTTGCGCGGCCCGCATAGCGGGAAAAGCGGGATAGCCGCCAAAGCCAACCACGACATCGGGCTTCCACTCATTGATGAACCGCCTCGCTTGCATCACGCCTTTGGCAAGTTTGAACGTCCCAAGGATTGCGGCAATCGGTTTGCGCGGCGTAATACTCGCAGCTTTAACTTCGATGATCGGGTCCGCAGGAATATTGCCTGCGTGCTTTTTTCCGCGCGCATCGGTCATCATGGCGATATCCCAACCCTGCGCTTTCAGTGTTTCAGCCAAGGCTTGGGCGGGAAACATATGTCCGCCTGTACCGCCAGCGGCCAAAAGAAGCCTATTCGCCATAGCCGTAAGCTCCAGGACGGCGGCGGGTGAAGGACAAAATCAAACCTGCGGTAAAGCAAAGCGCCAACATCGAAGAGCCGCCATAAGAGATGAAGGGCAAAGTCATGCCTTTAGACGGCGCCATATTCAAATTCACAAACAGATTGATGACGACTTGCATGCCGATCATCGTGGCCAGCCCCGCAACAGCCAGCTGGCTGAAATAATCATTGAGCTTTAGCGCATTACGAAAGCAACGAATAACGAAACCCGCTAATAAGATAATTAGGAACATAGAAATTAAGAATCCAAACTCCTCCACGGTCACAGCAAAAATAAAGTCTGTGTGTCCATCAGGCAGGCTATACTTTACCGCACCCTCGCCTGGGCCCCGTCCAAAAAAACCACCATTAGAAATCGCCTCTAGCGCCTTGTCAGTCTGATATGTGTCGGAACTGTCTGGGCTCATAAACTTCTCGACCCGCGCCCTCACGTGAGGAAGCGCCATATATGCGGCGACCGCGCCGAGGATTGATATACTCATCATGAAAAGCACCCATCCCAGCGATAAGCCCGCGAAGAAAAAAACCGCCGCAAAACAAAGCGTAAGCAGAAATGACTGACCAAAGTCAGGCTGCCCTATCAACAATGCAATTAGTCCCAGATAAACCGCAAAAACAATTGCGACCGCAGGAACATTCGGATCTCGTTTTCGTACAGAAAACATCCATGCCGCAAAAACAATAAAAGCAGGCTTAGCGAATTCCGAGGGCTGCAACCCAAACGGTCCAAGCCGGAACCAACGTTGAGCTCCTTTCACTTCATAACCAATATAAGGCAGAAAAATCATGAGACCCGCCGAAGCGACAAGTGCTAAAATTCCGATACGACGCGCGTTACTCGGCGTCATCAGTGATACCAGAAACGCGCCCGCAAGACCGACAGTTACGAATAACCCCTGGCGGAACAAAAAGTAGAACGGATTATCAAGCCCCAATCTGACGCTTGCGGCCGGCGAAGCCGCCATTCCTAAAATAAGACCGGCGCCGATCAAACAAATCAAGAAGCCTAGCGTAATATGATCGACACTTCTCCACCATTCGCCAAAAAGCGAACGATTGGTTCTTGAGGTCAGTAATGTGGCGGTAAATGCCATAATTTATGCCGCACTCATCCGGTGTTTTTCGCGTTCGAACAACTCAATGATTCGAGATGTCTCCTTACGGAATGCCTCGCCTCTGGTTTCGAAATTCTTAAACTGGTCAAAACTTGCGCAGGCAGGCGAGAGTAGGACAATCGGATTTTTCATGCCGGAATGCATCGCATCACGCGTCGCGCAAAGAATAGCCTTATCCAGCGTACCAGATACTTTGTGTTCTACTTTATGCTTGGTGAGAGTTTTGTGAAACTCAGGCGCGGCCTCGCCAATCAGATAAGCCTTCGCGATGTTAGGGAAAAACTCTTTCAGGGGCTCAATGCCGCCAGACTTTGCAACCCCGCCAGCGACCCAGAAAATATTATCATAAGACTTAAGCGCCTGTTTCGCTGCATCCGCATTCGTCGCCTTGCTGTCATTCACAAAGCGAACGGGGCCTGCCGATCCAATTGTTTCCATGCGATGCGCAAGACCCGGAAATGAGAGAATAGCCTCACCAATGGCTTTCGGGTTTAACCCAAGCGACTGCACCGCCGCGAAGGCCGCTGCTGCATTTTGGTGATTATGCTTCCCTTCAAGCGCGGTCGCTTTCGAGAGGTCGCAAACCTCAACGCATTTCCCATTTATATTGCTATAGAGTTTTCCATTCATGACCGAGACGCCTCGTCCTAAGGACTTCCGTGTGGATACTGGAATGATACGCCGTCCATTTTTAGCTGTCAGTTCAGAATAGATTCTCTTAGTCGCATCTGAGTCGACGCCGATAACCGCCGCATCATCTGAAGTTTGATTGTCAAAAATGCGCAATTTCGCCGCCTCATACCCAGCCATATCCCCGTGCCGTTCCAAATGGTCAGGTGAGAGATTAAGAAAGAGTGCAGCATTTGCACGAAGACTATGCGTGCGCTCTAATTGATATGACGAGAGCTCAATGACGTAGTGCTTACCGGCATGCATTTTATCCAGATCCAGTACGCCGCGCCCAATATTTCCACCAATTTCAGCATCCTTACCGCAAGCGTTAAGTATATGTCCGATAAGAGACGTTGTCGTAGATTTCCCATTGGTACCCGTGATAGCAATAATTTTTGGCCGTTGATGCTCCGGACGAGCGGCTATCTCTTGAGCGAATATTTCTATGTCACAGATGATAGGCACATGGGCAGCCTCCGCTTTAACAGCGGTCCAATGTGCGTGCGGCAATTTATGAGGAACTCCAGGAGAAAGAACTAAGGCGGCGAACTCTGACCAATCCGCGCTGCTCAAATCTCTAATTTGGACGCCTTGCTTCAACGCGGCTTCGCGTGCGGCTTCGCTATCATCCCAGGCCCAAACATTGGCACCGCCTTTGGCGAGCGCCAATGCCGCTGTTATTCCTGTTCTCCCAAGTCCGAAAACAGCGACTGTCTGACCATTATATGTAGCGGCTTTGATCATGTGTCTACCGTAGCTTCAACGTGGATAGTCCAATCAATGCGAGGATAATCGCAATAATCCAGAAACGAATAACGATGGTGGGTTCAGCCCAACCTTTTTTCTCAAAATGATGGTGGATAGGCGCCATGCGAAAAACGCGTTTGCCCGTCAGCTTAAACGACGCGACCTGCACGATGACAGAGACCGCTTCGAGAACAAAGAGCCCGCCAATGATTGCCAGAACAATCTCGTGTTTAATCGCAACCGCCGTCGTCCCTAGCGCGCCGCCAAGCGCTAGTGAGCCCGTGTCCCCCATGAATACCATTGCGGGCGGCGCATTATACCAAAGGAAACCCAAGGACGCCCCAATAATGGCGCCAAGAAAAATCGTAATTTCCGCCGACCCCGGAACATATGGCACACCCAGATAATCGGAGAACACTGCATTGCCGACAAGATAAGCTATGAAGGCCAAACTCATACTCGCAATCATAACAGGGACAATCGCCAGCCCATCGAGACCGTCAGTCAAGTTCACAGCATTAGACGCTCCGACAATGACCAAGCACCCAAAGGGAACGAAAAACAAGCCTAAGTTCACAGTAAAGTTTTTTAAGAGGGGTATCGCTAAGCCCGTTTCAAACCCGTCAGGCGTCTGCGGAAAGACAGTCGTCAATACATAGCAAGCCACGCCCGCAATCAGAAATTCCAGCAATAATCTAATTTTGCCGCTAAAGCCCTTATGCGACTGCCGTGAGACTTTAAGATAGTCATCATAAAACCCAATCAGACCATAACCCAAAGTCACTAGCATCACTGTCCAAAGGAAAGGATTTCGCAAATCCCCCCAAAGCAGGGTCGAAATCATAACCGAGAGAAGAATTAGAAGCCCTCCCATGGTAGGAGTTCCCGCTTTTTGAATTATGTGGCTCTCAGGCCCATCCTCGCGAATAGGCTGCCCTTTGCCCTGCTTTGACCGCAACCAATTAATAATGCGCGGCCCGAGAATAAAAGCTATAATCATTGAGGTCATCAACGCTCCCCCAACGCGGAACGTGATGTAGTTGAACAAGTTGAAGAATTGGAAGTCTTCGGCGTAACGCGTGAGAATTTCGTATAACATTAAGCCGTGCCCTCAATAAGTGCTGCAACGAGCTTGCTCAAACCAACACTATTAGATCCCTTGACGAGGATAACATCCCCATCCTCGATTTCTTCTTTCAGTGCGCCTAGCGCATAATCCCAATCACGCGCCCAAGCACCGCGCATGGGTTGCGGCAAAGCACCTTTTAACGCCCGCATACATTCGCCCACGACAATCACGCGAGACACGCCCGCGGCTTCCAGCGGCTTAGAAAGCTCTGCATGCATCGCTAATTCATCTTTTCCTAGCTCCGCCATATCGCCGAGCACGGCTAGCCTGCGCCCGGGCTTTAGGCCAAGCACATTAATTGCCGCCTGCATGGATGTCGGGTTGGCATTATAGGACTCATCAATCAAAGTGATCGACTTACCGTTCAGATTCAGCGCATGAGTTTGCCCGCGACCACCTTCTGCGCGAACGCCGCGCAGCGCTTTGGCCGCCTTTCGCAAATCAACACCTGCAGCATAAGCCACCGCCATACAAGCCGCGCCATTCATCACCCAATGTTCACCAGGCACAAGAAGCGTTACGTCAATTTGCTGGGCGTTAATTCTTAGGCGCGTATTGCTACCATGCTCATGTGTTTGCGATGTCACAATTGTTACGTCGCAATCATCAGCATGACCAAAGGTAATTATCTTCTTCTCGCCCGCTTTGGCTTTAATGCGGTCCGTGTAAGGATTATCCGCATTTAAAATTAGCGTGCCATTATTGCGAAGCCCATCAATAATTTCGGCCTTAGCATCGGCGATCGCTTCAACATTTTCAAAATGCGCGAGATGCGCCCCAGCAACCGTTGTGATGAGAGCAATATCTGGACGTAGCAAATTCGACAGACCCGACAACTCTCCCGCATGATTCATGCCCATCTCGAAAACACCAAATTCTGTCTCTTGCGGCATGCGCGCCATAGTCAGCGGAACACCCCAATGATTATTGTAGGATTTCAATGACTTATGCGTATTACCGAAAGCGAAAAACATATGCGCCAAAGCTTCTTTAACGCTGGTTTTTCCGACGCTGCCTGTCACCGCGATACGCAGTGCTCGCGACCGTTCCACACCTTCTTTGCCCAAATCCCGCAAAGCTTGAAGACTATCTTTGACGATAACGGCATGGCCCTGAACAGGTTTTTCAGAGAGCGTCCCGCCCGCGCCTTTCTCCATCGCCATCGGAATGAAATCATGTCCGTCGCGTATGTCTTTTAGCGGCACGAAGAGATCGCCTGTCTCGATTGTACGCGTATCAATGGAGAGGCCCGAAACGGCAAATTCAGCATTGGCTTCGCCGCCTGTGGCCTTGGCAATATCAGCGGAGGTCCAGAGCGCCTTAGACATGACCCAACTCCTTCAGGGCTAATTTGACCTGTTCCACATCAGAAAACGGAATGACCTCTGTGCCAATAATCTGGCCCTGCTCATGCCCCTTGCCTGCAATGACGAGGCAGTCTTGAGGCCCCAGACGATTAATGCCTTCTCGGATTGCAGCGGCGCGATCACCGATCTCTGTCGCTTCAGGGCACCCCGCCAAGACGGCCTTACGAATTGACCCAGCCTCTTCCGTGCGCGGATTATCATCCGTGACAATAACTTCGTCGGCGAGCTTGGCCGCGACTTTACCCATCTTGGGTCGCTTATCCGGATCACGGTCACCTCCGCAGCCAAAGGCCACAATTATTTTGCCCATTGTATGAGGACGTACGGAGCGGAGGAGCTTATCAAGACCATCTTCGGTATGGGCAAAATCTACAAAGATGGGCGCGCCTTCTTTGGTTTGACCGGCGCGCTCCATACGCCCCGCAACACCGTGTAAGTTTTCCAGCGCCTTTAGCGCCGGTTCCATTTCAACGCCCGTCACCAAAGCCAAACCCAGAGCAGATATAGCATTGAGAACCTGAAACTCACCGGCCAGCGGGAGTTCAATTTTATGACGCTGGCCATTCGCAACGAGCGTTACCATTTGGCTCGCCGCGCGCGGCATGACCTCATCAATGCGAATATCTTGGCCTGACCAACCGACCTGCATCACCTTCTGGCCGCGTTCCTCGCACATTTTAACAAGGCGCTGCCCATATTCGTCATTTGTATTAATCACAACAGGCGCGCCCACAGGCGTAAGCTCCGTAAAGAGCCGCGCCTTAGCCATGAAGTAATCTTCGGCATCAGTGTGATAGTCAAAATGATCTTGCGTTAGATTTGTAAAGCCAGACGCCGTAACCTTCACCGCATCCAGGCGATATTGGTCTAAGCCATGAGAGGAAGCCTCCATTGCAGCATGTGTAACGCCTTCATGCGTCAGCTCAGATAATGTCTTGTGTAAGGCCACGGCATCAGGCGTGGTATGAGTAAGCGGGCGATAACCATTAGGCGCCTGGACACCAAGCGTTCCAAAACAGGCCGCCTGATGCCCTGCATAGGCCCAAATTTGGCGCAAGAACTCAACCGTTGAACTCTTGCCATTGGTTCCCGTCATCGCAACGAGCGTTTTGGGCTGCCCTGCATAAAGCTTGGCTGCCATTATGGCATAGTTTAGTCGCGGCTCATCGCTTGCCAGATAAGGCACAGGCAAATCAAGCTCGCCCGTAGAGAGCACAGCGCTCGCCCCCTTCTCTAGCGCGCCCTCAATAAATTTACGCCCATCCGTGACCGTGCCCGGCAGAGCCGCAAAGACATAGCCAGGCTTCACCTCACGGCTATCACAGGTCAGGCCTGTGACTTCGGCGTCGCCATCAAATCCTAACTCGCGCAAGGTCATGGCAACACCTCCGAGCCGAAGGGGCTCATGGCGATAGGGTCAATTTTGCGCTCCACGCCGAGCATAGGCGCAATTCGCTCAATCACTGCCCCCGCTGTCGGTGCCGCATTCCAGCCTGCTGTTGCCCAACCATACGTTCCCTCAGCAGCCTTTGGCTCGTCATAAGTAATCATCACAACATAGGTCGGATCTTCATAGGGAAAAGCCGCCACAAATGACGTCACCAAACGTTTTTGGTCATACCCCCCAATGGCTGGCTTCTCGGCCGTCCCAGTCTTACCCATAACGCCATAGCCTTTAACCCGCGCCTTCTTCCCTGTCCCATGCGTCACCACATAGCGCATCATATCACGTGTCGTTTTCGAAGTTTCCGGCGAAAATACACGCCGCGTCGTGACGGGGTGCGCTGCATCACGCCGCATGAGTGTCGGCGTAACATATAGTCCGTCATTCAATGTTGCACCAATGGCCGCTGCTAATGACAGGGGCGTAACAGCGATGCCGTGCCCATACGAAACAGTCACAGTCGTGAGATCAATCCATCGATCTTGAATTTGAGGCTTAGCACTCTCAGCCAATTCAAATGGCACACGATCCATCAAACCCAACGCCTTTAGATATTTACGCTGCTGCTCTCCCCCGATTTTCAGGGCCAACATCGCCGTACCGCGGTTAGAGCTTTCCGCCAAAATCTCCGGCATCGCTAACGGAACATCGCTTGGATGATCATCTCGAATAAACTTATGTCGGACCTTAAAAGGCTTTTGCACTGGATACACTTCCGTCAACGTAGAAACCTTATCTTCAAGAGCCATAGCCATGGTAAGAGGCTTGAATACCGAACCCAAGTCATAAGTAGACATTGAGGCGTGATTAAAGCGAGTTTCGGGCAATGTTGCGCCAGGGTCATTTGGATCAAAATTTGGCAAACTGACCATCGACATTATCTCACCAGTTTTCAAATTTAGAACCACGCCCGCACCGGACAGCGCCGTGAACCGCTCCATACCCCTTTGCAGCTCGTCCGCCAGCGCATATTGCACACGCAAATCAACAGAGAGCGCTGCCGCGGGAGCATTTTCTTCAGATAGCACAGCATTGAAAGCTCGCTCAGAACCTGCCGATCCATTGAGGTCCACATCCGTGAACCCGACAAGGTGAGACGCCAAATTCCCGCGCGGATAAACACGCTTTGGCTCTTGACGAAACGCCAAGCCCGGCAAGCCCAATGCAAAAACAGATTGCCGCTCTTTTGGCGTCAGTCCACGCTCAATCCAAACAAAAGAACGTTCAGTTGAGAGACGCTGGCGCAAGACATTTATATCGAGCTCCGGCCTGACGGCGACAAGCTTCTGCGCCGTCTCTTCCACATTCCAAACCCTGCGCGGCTCGGCGTAAAGCGAGTAAGTCTTGAGCGTTGTTGCGAGCACTTCGCCATTTCTGTCCGTTATATCGGCGCGGGTCGTTGTGATTTCCTGCGGCAGTAGATTTCCGTCACGCTTATCGCCGAATAGCGACACTTCAGCAAGGCGCACCACGACGAGCAGCAAGACAAACATGAAGATAAACGCGCCGATGCGAATGCGGATACGGCCCTCCGAAACGGAAACAAACTCATCATCCGCCACCGTCATGGTTCGAGCCTGCGGGAAGCTGTCTTGAGGCGTCAAACTCATTCACCCACCTCCCCTGTACGCGACTCACGCAAAGGAAAACGCGTGACGACATCTTTGACCTGAATAACTCCGCTTACACCAATAGGCGCCAACCCTAACTGCTGCGCCGAAAGCTCCTTCAGCCGTTCTGGATTTTCGAGATATGCAATTTCTGCCCTCAACACGCGAAGAGTCGCCTCCTCACGGTCAATCTTCCGCTCTAAATTCACGGCGTGCTTGCGCGCCGTTTGCGCACGCGTTTTGACATAATAAAGCCCGACAGTAAGCGAAACGCCGATTAGGAATAGGATAAAACCCGTCATGCGCCGCGCAGCGCGGATGTGGGAAGGAATATAGACGCCGCTCATAGACGCGCCTCCAAATCAGAAAGGCTTGCGACACGCGGAAGCAACTCATCATCCATCGGAAACGGCGCAGCACCGGAACGAATAGCAAAACGGAGCTTCGCCGAGCGGGAGCGAGCATTTTCCACCACTTCGACTTTAGACGGCTTGATGACCGACCGCTTGCCTTCTTTAAAGCTTGCCACAGGGCCTTCATGCTTTACCTCAGGAGCATAACGAGAACCGCCGCTCACCTCTCCAGCGCGGCGGCGCAGGAAGGACTTCACAATACGATCCTCGAGAGAATGGAACGTCACAACTATCAACCGCCCACCCGGCTTTAAAATTCTTTCCGCCGCGCATAGCCCACGATAAAGCTCCCCCAATTCATCATTGATAAATATGCGCAGCGCCTGAAAAACTTTGGTTGCGGGATGATTTTTACCCGAACGGCCCAAGGCACGCTCGACAATATCGGCAAGTTCTTCTGTCGTTGTGATCTCACCTTCATCGCGCGCACGGACTATAAAGTCAGCCGCGCGGCGAGCGCGGCGCTCCTCGCCATAAACTTGGAAAATACGGATAAGGTCAGAATGCGACAATGATTTCACGGCATCCGCAGCCGTCGGCCCTGTATTTCCCATACGCATATCGAGCGGCCCAGAGCGCATAAAGGAAAACCCGCGCTCCGCTTGATCAAGCTGCATAGACGACACACCGATATCAAGAACAACCGCATCAACCTCAGACAGCCCAACCTCATCCATTTTAGAAAATGGCGTTTCTATAAGGCGGAAGCGGCCATCATATTCCTCGCCCAGCTGCGCTGCACGCGACTTCACATTGGGATCACGATCCAAACCAACAACATTACAATTAGAGGCCTTCAAGAAAGCCTCACTATAACCGCCATTACCGAATGTTCCGTCAACATAAGTTTCGCCCGCCACTGGCGCTAACGCACCTAGAACTTCAGGGAGCATAACCGGATAGTGCTTCACAAAGCCCCTCCCGGCACAATCGTTTTGAGAAGGTGACGACTTTCGCGCGCCAAAGCAAGCAAGCCCTCTTTGCGCTCTTCCAGCGCCTTAGGCGACCAAATTTCAAAACGGCGACCCAAACCCACAAATGTCACCTTCCCGTTCAGCCCTGCATATTCATGTAAATCCTTGGGCAACGAAACGCGCCCGCCGCCATCAAAGGCCAGCTGACGCGATGAAGAGAAAATCATATATTGCAAGGCCGAGCGCTCAGCATCGTAATGCTCGCGCTGATCGAGAGAGGTTTGAAAGTCTTCCAACAGCGAAATACCACCGCCCTCTAGGTAATTGCCGTCCAAACTAGGCCACACAACAATGCCGTCAAAGGGCAGCTTTGAAGGAGTTGCAGAGATGGTCGCGCGGAAATCAGCGGGGACTGACACACGCCCTTTAGCATCCAAGCTATTTGTCACGGTGGACAAAAACATTCCAAAATTCCCCTTAGACACTCAGAACGGATATCTGTGTCTGTCTTTGGGATAGCATGGGATTTTATGGGATTCAATGCCTATTTAAGGAAAAATTAGCTATATTTGCAGCGAAATCACCCCACTTATTGGGTTTCAACGCCTCTCCACAGCCCCCAAGCCGAGTTCCGCGAATAAGTTTTGGGATTTGGACCGCATTTGCGGTATAAGGCCGAAAGATTCACAAAAGGTTTCATCATGCGCACAACACTTCTCACCGCCACATCCCTGCTCGCTCTGACATTTTCAGCTTGTACCGATACGACATCCAAAACCCCTGCAGACACGCCCAAGGTCGAGGTTATGAAAGTTGAGATGCCCTCTATTGAAATGCCCGCGATCGACAATGTACTGCTCGCAGAATTTGAAGGCCCCTATGGCGGCGTACCTGCATTTGACAAAATGGACCTCGCCGCACTGAAACCAGCCCTTGAATGGGGCATGGAGAAAAACCTCAAAGAGGTCGAGGCCATCGCCAATAATCCTGAGCCGCCAACATTTGAAAACACCATATTGCCAATGGAAAAATCTGGCGCTGAACTTGACCGCACTTTCCGCTATTGGGGCATTTGGAGCTCCAACATGTCATCGCCCGAATTCCGGGCCATTCAAGGCGAGATGGCCCCGAAGATTTCAGAGTTTAGCTCTAAGATAACACAGAATGATAAACTCTTCGCTCGCATCAAAGCTGTCCATGACAGCGCCGCAGTTAAAGACATGCGTCCAGACCAACAGCGCCTGATTAAATTAGTCTATGATGGCTTTGCGCGTAACGGCGCGACTTTAAACGCCGAAGACAAAGCCCGCTATGCCGCCATTAATAAGCGCCTGTCGGAACTTCACACGAAATTTGGCAATAACGTCCTTGCTGATGAAGAAGGCTATATCCTCTATATCAATAAGGATCAGCTAAGTGGCCTCTCAGAAGGTTATATAAAATCCGCAGCAGCTACGGCCACAGCCAATGGCAAAGACGGCCAATATGCCATTACCAATACGCGCTCCTCTATGTCGCCTTTCCTGACCTATTCCGATGAGCGCGACCTGCGCCAAAAAGTGTGGGAAACATATTACTCCCGCGGGGATAATGGCGATGAGCATGACAATAATGCGATTATCGCTGAAATGCTGAAGCTTCGCGACGAACGCGTTGGTTTGCTGGGTTATGATAATTACGCCCAATGGCGATTAGAGAACCGCATGGCAGGCTCGCCTGAACGTGCTTTGGAACTCATGGAAGCCGTTTGGCCTGCCGCCATTGCCCGCGTTTCCGAAGAGGTCGCGGATATGCAAGCCATTGCGGACAAAGAAGGCGCCAACATAAAAATCGCGCCTTGGGATTACCGCTATTACGCTGAGAAAGTCCGCAAAGACAAATATGACCTCGATAGTGATGAGGTGAAACAATATTTACAACTAGATAAACTTACCGACGCTATGATTTATGTGGCCGGAGAATTGTTCAATTTCAATTTCACCCCCGTTCCTGAAGGATCAGTTTCCGTTTTTCATCCAGACGTCAATGTCTGGGAAGTCACAGATAAGACCAGCGGCGAAAATGTCGGATTATGGTATCTCGACCCCTTTGCCCGCCCGGGCAAGCGTTCTGGCGCTTGGGCGACGACTTACCGCTCTCACACCAGCTATGACGGCGTGACTAATGTGCTGTCGTCAAACAATTCAAATTTTGTCAAAGCCGCGCCTGGCGAGCCCGTCCTCATTTCTTGGGATGATGCCAATACATTCTTCCATGAATTTGGTCATGCCCTGCATAGCCTCTCCGGCAAAGCGGTTTACCCTACGCTTAATGGCGGCGTGCGTGACTATACAGAGTTCCAATCACAGCTTTTAGAGCGCTGGCTCTCAACAGACTATGTCGTGGAAAACTATCTGGTTCATCACGAAACGGGTAAGCCTATGCCTGCCGCGCTGCGCCAGAAAATCAAAGATGCCGCGACCTTTAATCAAGGCTTCTCGACCACAGAATATCTCGCCTCGGCCCTCGTCGATATGCGCTATCACACGACGGACCCAACAGATATTGACCCTGATAAGTTTGAGCGCGAGACACTCAAAGAGCTCGGCATGCCCGAAGAAATCGTCATGCGTCACCGCTCCACCCATTTCGGGCACATCTTCTCAGGCGAAGGTTATAGCGCAGGCTATTACGGATATATGTGGGCTGACGTGCTCACCTCGGACGCCTCCGAAGCCTTTAAAGAAGCCCCCGGCGGATTTTACGATAAAGACGTCGCCGCCAAGCTCGTGAAATATTTGTTCGAGCCCAGAAATGCCATGGACCCGGCGGATGCTTACCGCGCGTTCCGTGGACGTGATGCGGACATCGCGCCACTGATGCGGGACCGCGGGTTTCCTGTACCGGAGTAAATCTGGGAATAAAGAGCTCTCGCACTTCAAAACTAAGATAGCCCGCCCTTTTCAGGACGGGCTATTTTTTAGCGTCAAAGGGCTTCATAAGCCGGGTTCTGTACTCTTGCGAGTGACGATCATTCCTCTGGGAACGTTGTTGCCAACGCCCTCAAGCGACACACCCGAACAGCGATGATAAGGCTCACCATAATGCCGTTCCTATTTGGTCTTGCTCCGGATGGGGTTTACCATGCCCGCTTGGTTGCCCTTGCGGCGGTGCGCTCTTACCGCACCTTTTCACCTTTTCCCGAGCGAACCCGAGTAGTTTATTTTCTGTGGCACTTTCCCTCACCAAATCCGAAAACTCAGCGGCCGGGCGTTACCCGGCATCCTGCCTTAATGGAGCCCGGACTTTCCTCGCATACCGAAATACACGCGATCGTCTGACCCTCTGACGCGCGGCTTTAAGCTTGGAATGTGGTGCAGAGTCAAGTTAGGGTGAAAGAAAAACAAAGGTGACGGGGAATGAAAAAGCTAATCTTACTGGCTAGCGGCGCATTATTGATGGCCTGTTCAGAAGCAGGAGAGCTGCCGGGCAAAGACATCACCATCTACACCGCAGAGCATATTCTGACGATTAATGAGGATATGCCAGAGGCCGAAGCCATCGCGGTGAACGCACAAGGCAATATCGTCGCCGTCGGCGCCCTTGCTCCGCTTAAGTCTCAACTCAAAGGCGCAGCCATTGATAATCGTTTTGAGGGCAAGACCATAACGCCCGGCCTTATCGATCCGCATGTTCACATGGTGCTGGGCGCGATGATGTATGGGCTCGATTTTGTTCCGCCTTGGGATATGGAAACGCCCAAGGGCACGGTGAAGGGCCTTCCCGATAAAGCCTCCCTCATGGCGAAGATTTCAGAGTTTGAAAAAGCTGCAGCAGACGGACCACTTATCCTCTATGGCTATCACAATCTGGTACAGGGCAATCTGACCCGCCAAGACCTCGACGCCATCACGAGCACACGTCCGCTCTATATCTGGCACTATTCAGGCCATGATTTTTATCTGAACTCTGCGGCGATAAAGGCGTCAGCTCTCACCCCAGCATTGGCACAAAAGTTTCACGGCGTGGGACTGGATAAAGATGGAGAGCTGAATGGCCGTATCTATGAAGATGCGGGCCTCGCCCTTTTTGCCACGATTGGCCCTATCTTGATGGCGCCTGCTCATATTGAGAAGGGGTGGAATGGCTATGAGAAAATCTTCGCGCGCTCTGGCGTCACCACTGTGGCCGAAATGGGCTACGGCATTTTTGGCCGCACTCTGGAGGATAATTATACCAAAGCCTACTACAGCGAAGACGATAATTACCGCCTCTATCAAGTGCCCGAACATCGCGCCTTCGCGAAAGAGTTTGGCGACGAAGCAGTATCGCAGATGAAAGCGCTTAGCGGGGATAAGACCCGTAATCCACAAGTCCTCAACCAAGTTAAACTTTTCACCGATGCCGCCTTTTATTCGCAAACCATGAAAATGGCCGCGCCTGGCTATATTGGCGGACAAAGCAAAGGCACGGACGGGCTTTGGGTGACAGAACCTCAAGACCTGCCCAATGTTATGAAACCGTATTGGGATGCAGGACTCGATATTCATATTCACTCTAATGGTGATGAGGCACAAGATTCGACCTTGGCCGCCTTTGAACAACAAGGCGAAGGAAAGCCGGGACAGCGCCTGATCATCGAACATGGCGGGCTGTTCCGCCCCGAACAAATTGCCAAAGCCGCAGACCTTGGCGTCGGCCTCTCAGTCGCCTCGCATTACGTGAAATATATGGGCGAAGACTACAAAGAGGCGATAGGCGAGAAAACAGATTTCATCACGCCCCTCGCCTCAGCCATAGAGGCGGGTATTCGCACGACGATGCATTCCGACGCGCCCCTCGCACCGCCGCAGCCCCTAAAAGCTGCTAGCGTTCACATGACCCGTGAAACGCGCCAAGGCGGCGTCAGCAACCCCAATGAACGCCTTACGCCAGAGCAGGCGCTCAGAGCCATTACGCTGGATGCAGCCTGGTCTTTAGGGCTTGAAGATGAAATCGGCTCTCTGGAGGCAGGCAAGCGGGCCGACTTTACAATACTCGAGTCCAATCCACTTACCACAGCTCCTGAGCAATGGCCCGACATCAAAGTCTGGGGCGTGGTGCTGGGCGGCGATATTAGGCCGGTGCAGTAAATGAACCCATCTGACATAGACAGCTTCCAGCTAGAGCTGGGCGGCGGAGGCGAAGCAGGCCTTGCGGCGGCCATAGCCATTATGATGTTCGCTGTCGCGCTCAGCCTGCGAATGGAACATTTTCGTTTTTTTAAGAAACAGCCTTCCATCTATCTGGCGGGCGTTATCGGCCAGATTATCGGCTTGCCGCTGCTGACTGTTGGACTTTGCTTTCTTATTAATCCCATACCTAGCGTCGCGCTTGGGATGATTTTAGTGAGCTGCTGCCCCGGCGGTAGCGTTTCTAACATCCTCGCACTCTTCGGACGGGCCAATACGGCGCTCTCTGTATCTCTCACGGCCACCTCCAGTCTTTTTGCCGCGTTCCTAACGCCTATCTCAATCCTGTTTTGGAGTTCCCTCTATCCGCCGACAAATAACCTTCTGACAGAGATAAACCTGGATGTGGTGAGCTTCCTCTCTCAGACTCTCATCATCCTCGCGCTACCTCTAATTATTGGCATGTTGATTGCGCATTTCGCGCCGCGCCTCGCCGAGAAACTGCAAAAGCCGCTCGCAACGCTTGGGGCGGGGCTCCTCATGCTCGTTATTATCGTCGCAACGTGGCAATTTGCGCCCGTATATATGGCTCTCGGTCTGGGGCTAGTCGGACTCGTGATTATCCATAATAGCTGCGCCTTTCTCCTCGGTTATATTTTCGCAAGGCTAGCCCAAGCCGACATCCCGTCACGCCGCGCCATAACCCTCGAAGTCGGCATTCAAAATTCTGGGCTGGGGCTCGTCATCCTCCTCACACAGCTCAACGGACTTGGCGGCGCGGGGGCCATTGCAGGCGCGTGGGGCGTCTGGCATATTATAGGCGGAAGCGCGCTCGTCGCCCTCTTTAGGTGGCAAGATAAACAAAGAGGTAAAACCCATGTACGATCTTAAAATCACAGACGGATTAGTCTTCGACGGCAATGGCGGCGATGGCGTTAAAACCAACATCGCAATTAAGGACGGGTTGATTGTCGAGATTGGCGAGTGCGCGGGCACAGCGGCCCAAACCCTCTCCGCCAAAGGCCATATTGTGACCCCCGGCTTTATCGATTTGCACACTCATTATGACGGACAGATTAGCTGGGATGAGGAAATGAAACCCTCGGTTAATCACGGCGTCACCACGGCTTTGCTTGGTAATTGCGGCGTAGGCTTTGCGCCTTGCCGGGCCGAAGACCGCGATAAGCTCATCCGCCTCATGGAAGGCGTGGAGGACATTCCCGGAACCGCCCTGCATGAAGGCATGGATTGGCAGTGGGAGACCTTCCCCGAATATATGGACGCCATTGATGCCAAGCCCCACACCATAGATTTCGCCGTCATGATGCCCCATGACCCCTTGCGCGTCTACGCCATGGGCGACCGCGCCGTGTTTAATGAACCCGCCAATGAGAGCGATATCGCCAAGATGCGAGAGCTCACCCGCGAAGCCCTTGAAGCTGGCGCGCTAGGCTTTTCCATTGGCCGCAGTGATTTCCACAAAAGTTCCGACGGCGAATGGACGCCCGGCAGCGAGGCCGGCAAAGATGAACTTGTCGGCATAGCGCAAGCCTTTGAGGGACTCGATCACGGCGTCCTTCAAGTCGTCAATGATTTTGACATGCTCCGCCCCGGCGAAAGCTTTGAAACCGAATTTGACCTTATGGAAGCTTTCTACCGTGCAGGACACGGCCATAAGGGCTCTATGTCGCTGATGGAGCGGGATTTCGCGCCCGATGATTGGAAGAACATCATCCGCCGTACCGAAGCGATGAATGCGGACGGGCTCGACATCTCCTTCCAAGTCGCCCCCCGCGCCATTGGCTCTTTTACGGGCCTTAACTGTACCTTCCACCCGCTCATGGCCTTTCCGAGCTATTTGGCTATTCGGGAGAAGTCATTGGAAGAGCGCGTCGCCATCATGCGCGATCCTGATTTCAAGAAACAAATGCTCTCCGAAACACCCGTGCAGCTCGCAGGGGAAGGCAGCCCCGTTCCGCCCATTGTCGATATGATGATTGCCAGCTTTGAGCAGCTCGCCGAAAAGCAGTTCAAATTAAATTATTCCGGCAAGGTCGATTACGAACAAACGAGCGAAACCTCTATCGCCGCCCTCGCCCGCAAAAATGGCGTCAGCGTCTGGGAGCAAGCCTATGACATGTTGCTCGAAGAGGACGGTAAAGCCCTCATCTATTATCCCGTCTATAATTATTACGAGATGAATTACGATAATGTCCTGACCATGATGAAGCACCCCAAATCACTGCCCGGGCTTTCCGATGGCGGTGCCCATGTCGGCACAATTTGCGATGCGAGCTTTCCGACTTACCTACTCTCTCATTGGACCCGCGACCGCATCCGCAAAGGCAGCGAAGGCATCGCCCTAAAACGCGCCGTGCAAATGCTCACAGCCGACGGAGCCGATTATCTCGGCCTCACAGATCGCGGCCGCCTTAAAGTCGGCATGCGCGCCGATATCAACATCATAGATTATGACGGCCTAGACCTCGCCATGCCCGAAATGATCCAAGACCTTCCCGCAGGCGGACAGCGCCTCATCCAGCCCGTAAAGGGCTATAAAGCGACCTTCGTGAAGGGTGAGCAGGTGATTGCGAATGATGAAGTC
>JAHDCL010000120.1 GCA_020629875.1 Hellea sp. | reverse complement strand
GGGTACCGCCCCCGGGTCCAGTCCGCTTATTACAAGCGCGTTTATCATCATAGCTAGCAAGCTAGCCCTTCATATATAGGCCTCTTTTATAAAATATCCAATAAAAAGGATGCTTTTTCTTGATGCTGACACAAAGGGCTTTTAACGAGGGGTTAAAGGAGAGTTTGGACTTCATATGCTTGAAAACACACTGATATGGCTCGAAAAACTTGTCGCTTTCGACACGCGTAATGGCACGGGTGATGAAATTGCCTGCGTGGAGTTTTTACGCGGGGCCCTGGCCGCGCATAAGCCTGATGAAATTATAATGGAAAGTGCGCCGCGCACCCGCGGCAAAACAGATAGTGGTTATGTCATGGCGCGTTGGGGAACGCCAAACGTGCTATTGAACGTGCATATCGATACCGTGCCCAGCGGCGAGGGGTGGATCTCTGACCCCTTGAAATTGAAACGTGCAGACGGGCGAGTGATAGGCCTGGGTACCAGTGATATAAAAGGCGCCGCAGCTTGTATATTAGGGGCGATGGAGAAAATTAAGCCCCAAGACGTGGCTATTCTCTTCTCAGGCGATGAGGAACATGGAAGCGAAATCATGCCTGCGGTGATCGAGCGAGGTCATTATGGCGGGGCAAAATCCGCCATCGTTTGCGAACCGACAGGCTGCGAAGTGGGACGGCGGCATCGCGGTATGCTTGCCATGACGGCACTTTTTAAAGGTAAGGGCGGGCATAGTTCATTGGCGGATGTGACTGAACGGCCCTTATTACAGGCCGCGAGGCTAGCCGCCGCTTGGGGAGACTATGGAGATATGCATCGTGGGTTTGGAAGCGAGCCCTATAAAGGCCTATGTCTGAATATTGGTAACATAGAAAATGATGGGTCCTATAATGTTATTCCAACCCGCTCGAAACTTTGGGCGTCCATGAGACCGCCACCGGGTGATAATGTGGCCGCGCGGCGAGAGGACATGCTGCGCATCGCAAAGGACGTCACGCCCGAGGCAGAGATGGACACCATTGTCGACTTTGAACCGCTTGAGTCCAAAGATCCTGAAATTTTTAAGCCGGTCTTTGGTGATACGCCAATCGTGGATTTGCCTTACTGGACTGAGGCGGCAATGTTGTCGGAAGCGGGACTAAATGTTGTGGTTTACGGGCCTGGTGATGTCGAACAAGCCCATAAACCCAATGAATATGTCAGCGAGGCGCATCTTATAACTGCGGCAGAGGCTTATGGCCGAGCCTTATCCGGAGCGATGACGTGAGTAAGTTGGCCATTCGAGACACGGTTCTGCGCAGCCTCTCGGCTGTTGGCGCGACCAAAGAAGCCAAGTTTTATGCTGAACTCTTTGCGTCTCAAGAAGCCGAACGGTTTGCGTTGATTGTTATCGACCCACGCTGCTTAAAAAACCCGCTGCTCGAAGCTTTGATTTCTAACTTGAAAATCCTCTCGGATTTGGAACTCTCGCCGGTGTTGCTCGTTGGGGCGCTGGATGATGACCGCACTTCAGTAAAGTTTCAGGCGCAGCGTCTCGCCAAAGATCTCGAACAAGCTTCAGTGAAAACCGCGAAACTAAATACAGCTTCCTATCAGCTTATCCCAGAGGTGCGCCAAAAGGCACGAATGGGCATTATGCCTATTTTGGAAATGGAAGAGCGCCGCGGGAAAATGAGCCTTCTGAAAATCGTGACGGAGCTAAAGCCCAATAAGGTGATCTTTCTGCAACCTTCGGGCGGGTTAAACCGCGGGGATGAGCGGTTATCCTTCGTCAATATCGATACCCTAGAAGAAACGCTGAACCCCGATGAGCTCACAGTAGGGCAGTCACGTTTCATTGCGTTGGTCAAGGACTTGGCCAAAGAAAAAGGGAATCAGGCGGTTTATGTGATGGCGTCGCCCCTGAACCTTTTGGCAGAATTATTTACAACCAAGGGATCGGGAACGATGTTGCGCCGCGCTGCGCAAATTATGGTCACGCCGACCCTCGCGCGGGCCGACAAAGAGCATCTTAAAAATTCGATAGAGGAAGCCTTTGGAAAACCGATCAAGCCTCTCTTTCTGCGGAGCAAAATTTATCGGGGCTTTATTGAGGAAGATTATCGCGGCGGCGCGATATTTACGCAGCTGGCAGGTTTGCCGTATTTATCAAAATTTTGGGTCTCCAAGGCTGCCCAAGGTGAGGGCATCGCCCGCGATATTTGGGATATGATGTGTAGTGAGATACCGGCTTTTTTCTGGCGTTCACGAATGGAGAACCCCTTTAATGAGTGGTATATGCAGGCCTGTGACGGTATGCAAATTAGCGGAGGTTGGCGGGTGTTCTGGAAAGGCCTAGAGGCGCCTGAAGTGCCCGGCGCGATTATAGCTGCCGCGTCAGCTCCTGATGATTTTGAGCCTGCTACATAAATTGTGTTTGCCGAGTTGACCTTATGGCATGCGCCATTTAGGGCAAACCCAAACGTCGATTAGAACGTACTCACCGCATTGACTAAAAAGAACTTTTTATGACTCAAATTCAAATTTCCTCCGCCTTTGACGGTGGCAATATTATTGTGCGAGATGCAAAAGATATCTCCAATCTCCGCCTCGCTATTCGGCCGGATAATAATTCCGACTTTTTCCAGTGGTTTTACTATCGCGTGAACGGCGTGAAGGGACAGCCGCTTAAAATGGTATTGGAAAACGCCAAAGACGCAGCTTTTACAGGCGGATGGGATGGCTATCGCGCCTGCGCCAGCTATGACCGCGAAACCTGGTTCCGTGTGGACGGCACTAGCTATGTGGACGGGGAGTTGATTATCGAGCACACGCCTGAATATGACAGCATTTATTATGCTTATTTCGCGCCTTATCCCATGGATCGCCACGCCGATATTGTAGCTGAAGCAGCCATGCATGGGGACGTTTCCTTACGCATTTTAGGGCAAACCGTTCAAGGGCAAGACCTGGATTGCCTCTCCATTGGAACTGGCAAAAAAATAATATGGGTAATTGCACGCCAACACCCTGGGGAGACGATGGCAGAATGGTGGATGGAGGGCTTTCTCTCTCGTCTGCTGGATGATGAAGATGATGTTGCAATGGCCCTGCGCGAGAAAGCGACGTTCCATATCGTGCCTAATATGTGCCCGGATGGCGGTCGCAACGGGAACCTGCGCACGAATGAAACGGGCGCGAATTTAAACCGTGAGTGGGGCGTGGCGACAATCCAATCCGCGCCCGAAGTTTACCACACAATTAAGGCGATGGACGAAGCTAAGCCAGATCTCTGCCTTGATGTTCACGGCGATGAAAGCCTGCCGTATAATTTCATTGCAGGCGCTGAAGGCATTCCGGGTTACACGCAAAAACAGGCGGATAATCTCACGGCGTTTTTGTCGGCTTACAAAACAGCGTCACCTGACTTTCAAACTGAACATGGATACCCTTTGACCGCGCCTGGCAAAGCGAATCTGACCATGTGCACCAATTACACGGCCCATGCCTATGACTGCCTCGCCATGACGTTAGAGATGCCATTTAAAGATAATGCGAATGCACCCGATGCTGAGTTCGGTTGGTCGCCCGACCGTAGTGCGAATTTGGGCGCTGCGGTGTTGGACGCGATG
>JAHDCL010000030.1 GCA_020629875.1 Hellea sp. | reverse complement strand
CGAATTTGCGGCTCAAAAATAATCGGTGCGCCGGCGAGGAAAGTGCCTGCGGTTAGAAGTGCGATGAACAGCGTGAAAGTCATGGGGTCTCCTTTGGCGATATGAATTGAATGTGGGGATCGGGCATTAATTCGGCAAGTCAGCGGACAATTGACTTTGATAAGTGATGACCTCAACAGACAGCTTCTAGATTTAGCTGTAGTAAGGGCTTAGCGGGATTTTGAAAAATTTTGAGGTCGGGTGTGATTTCAAAAAACGGCTCTGTGTGGCGATCTGAGAGCCGTTTTCACGCGTCTTCCTCGGCCAGGATCACAACATCGCCCCACATCAGATATGACCGAAAGTCACCCAGCTCTCTGAATTGAACATTGACCACCCCGTTGCCGCCCATGCCCCTCGCCTTCTCTAACAAGCGCTCCAGCCCGGCATTCATCTCGGTTTCAAACTGGTCGTGAATCCTGCCGCCGCCAATCATCCGGATGGCAGATTTGTTCATTGAGAATAAAGGGCCGATATGGCGCTTGATGTTCCGGCCCTTTATCAGGCGTCCGAAGGAGAGATTGGCTAATGTCTCCGCATCGATCGTCATGATTGCGCCTGTCGTCCTGCAAACGGGTCCCCTGCCCCCTCGCCTTCTGAGAAGAACTCCGGAAAAGACTTTGCCCGCGAGGCGTCTGTAGTGCCTAGAGCGACATCGCCTTCGCAAGTCCTAGCCAGTGCGGCCGCATGCCCGGATGCAATCAAATCGCCTATGCGCGGCTCACTGAAAATGAGATGTCCGGTATAGCGGCTCCCGACCTCTGAAAGCTGAAACGGATCCGTCTTCGTGAAAGGGCCGTTTACGGGTTTCGCCAAATTCTCAATAGAAACGGAAAGCGCTCGCTGCTCGCCGGCTTCGCTGAGCTCAACGATCATGATCGCCCATGGAATGGGTTTGACCCATTTCTTGTAACACTCGGCATAGCCTCTTTTGATCAATCCGTAGAGAGCGTCTGCGCGGCACGTACCGAAAGACTTCAGGTCAAAGACCGCTTGGTCGATCTCCACCTCACTTAAATCCATATCTGAATTGTCTATGGCCTGCATGTTAAACTCCTCTTCGGTCACCGAGCGTCGCTCTGGTGACCGGGGAGTTAGTAAACTGAACCTAGTCAGCCGCCATGACCTTTAGGCTCCTCCGGAGAGGCTCCCTGGACATACGTCACAGCCTCCCCGACCTTAGGTCAAGAGAGGCATCGTTGCGGCCGATGCCGGCCGCTATACGCAGGGGTACTAAGCCCTGGCCGTCAAAGACGACGGATAAGGATTAGACGACATTTCACCGCTGCACAAATGATTTGCGAATTGTGCAATTGGAAGTTCTGGCTTGGCGGCCTCGGGGCCGGGCAAATCCTCATCAAACACCCAGCATGTAACACCCATACTTAAAACTGCATTGCATCTCAGTGCACCCCACGGCGTTTTACCCTCATCCAACTAGGATGACGTTGAACTGGGGTGTATATGAGAGATTATGAGGAAAGAGCCCGGAGCTTTGATCAATCGGTTTTAACGGCTTTGCTGGAGACGGTATCGCCCTCCCCTCGGCAAGCTGCTGTGGACCTATTAAACATGTTCCCAAGCTTTCAGCATGCGATGCGGGCCGATAAAGCCGCGCTCGCGAAGATCATCGGACCGGAAGGCGCAAACCTTTTGCACACGATCCCGAAAGCTGTGACCTCGATGACGCGGGAAAACCTTATTCGCGCCTCAAATTACATCCTCACGCTCAATGCCGCAAAGAAACATTTTGCGGCGCTTCTCAACGGCCGCCGGAATGAAATTTTTGTTGTGTTATATCTGAATGCAAATAACCGCTTGATCGATGAAGACATCAGGCCCGGCAGCATAGACCGCGCCCCAATCTATCCTCGCGAGATATTACGACGCATTGCCTTGCTTGATGCATCTGCCGTGCTGATGGCTCACAATCACCCGTCAGGTGATCCCTCCCCTAGCGCGGAGGATATTCGGCTAACCCGTAAGCTGGAGGAAATTCTGGACCTGGTTGATGTCGTTCTCCTAGATCACATGATCTTTGGGGAAGGTGAGCCTTATAGTTTGCGCGAGAATGGGGATTTCTGAAACCATATTATCGGAAATCAGAACAACATTCCTATCAGCTTTTCTCACGATATGATTGTATCAGCATTGCGAGAACCGCCCAGCTCGGCGGATTCCCGTGCTCGGCCTTTATAGCCTCAAAGCCTTCCCTCACCCGCTCCGGCCCGTGGATGGTCATACAACCATTCTTATCATCCGGGCGGCGATAATCGGCAGGCATTCCATCAATCAATGGCATGGACTTAGTTTTCGGCGGCTTAGAGGTCACTTTGGGACGGCCGCGCTTTCGCTCTGTAGGATGAGAAAAACCCGCCTCCGCGTTAACGTCAGCTATGCGGGCATCGTCAGGCTTGATTGCAGCGCGCTTTTTCTTAGCAGGTATAGTTGGAATTTTAAGTTCCGGCCCGTCTCCAAACCCTAAGTCCATTACGCGGCCTCCTCAATTGTTCGGCTTGCCACCAGATAATCGATAATCGCTTGGGTGAATGCGACAGCATTGTCCTGAGCCTTGCCAATGGAACCACTCTTGTTTTCTTCCAATTCGGGCACCGTGGCGCCTTCCGTGAAAATTGCACGATAAGCTGAACGCTCTTTGAGTTCCACTTCGAGAACTGGCTCATTGTGCGTCCGTAGCTGGCTCACAATCGTTTTATGTTCCTTGGTCATAATCGCGGAATTTGTTCGGCAGAACGCAAAGACATATGGCAAATCAATCTTGAAGGTCTTCGCCATGCGTTTGACGAGTTGGCTGGCCTTTGCGGCCTGACGCGCATCCATAGAGCTTGAAGACATTGGAATGACAACCAAATCAGAGCGTCCGATAGCGTAGCCAACAATCTCGCCCGCTGTGCCCTCCAAGTCGATGATTAAGAAGTCGGTCTCATCCTCTTCCTCAATCGCGTCAATTTGATCAACAATGGTTTCAGCGACCACGCCGGAGACGACATCGAATAAAGCCGCCCTGCCCTTATTCTCTCGCTCTGCCGCCCAGCGGGTTAAATTCGCGGATGGGTCTGCATCAATGACGCGCACTTTAGGTGTACGTGGCTTCTCCTGCATAGCCAGTGTTGTCGCGATAATTGTTGCGACCGTCGTTTTGCCAACACCGCCTTTGGGGCTGGCACATGAAATCGTGATCATTCTCGCCTCCGTTTTCTCACTTGTGACCGAAATATAAACCCTTAGGGTTACCAAATTCTTTCGATGTCGCGTTTTAGTTTGCTATCGCTTTATATTTCAGGACAGCGTTATATATATAGTTCGCGTGATATTTATATAACGTTTATAATAGCGCCGACGTTACGGGTTTCAAAGAAAAATCCACCTAGGCCGCAATGCTGCGACGCACGCCGCCATTGCCAGCACGCGCTTTTTCCTGATTTCTCGCTCGCACGGCACGGGTGAGGGCACTCGGCAGCTCATAAACCTGTTTAGCCAGTAAAACGGCGCCAAGGGTCAACTCCGGCCGGCATTCTAGGGCAGGGCGGCTTAAAATACCCGACAGATAGCGGTCCTGGCATTTCACCGTCTCTCGCTCGTTCCATACTCTCTTGTCAGGAATTGGCGATAATCGCATTTGTTTCACGATCTGCGTGTCCAAAAAAGCAAGCAATGCACGCCGATATCCATGTTTTCGTACGCCTTTATCCCAAAAATACGGCTTATAATTGGGCTGTTTCGATGATTTTAGGGCTTCCACATGCTCGATTATTTCATCTTCAGTGACCTGATCGGGGAGGGGAGCGCCTAATTCCTCAAGAGCTCCACGTGCAACAAGCGCAAATGTCTCGGCATCAAGGCCCAGACCCGCCTCGACCCTTTTATAACGCTCAGCCTTTTGCCTACAGGATTTAGTTTTTGGTTTGACCGGGTATTGTTTTTCAAGAATTGTTTCCTCTGTAGATACAGGAATATCCCCCCTTGGGGGGTGTGACTCAGTTTTTGACCCCTTAATAGTAAAAAGACTGGAAGCCCATTTAAGAAGCTGGGCGCATTGGACGGTATATTCGTTCCAAAGGTTCATTGCTTTGCCCCGGATACGGCGCTCACGAATACCCAGCAGGCCTTCTGCTTCTAAGCGACGGATCGTCAGCTTCACGCTGCCTCGGCTCACGCCCGCCTTGGCGCAGATCCAGTCATGGGCGACCGCAAAGGTCTTTTTGCCTCTCCCGGCCGCCATAAGCGCACACAGAACGGCTTTCTGCGCCTTTGTGAGATCAAGGCCCTGGTAATATGGGAAGAAGCGCATCGCTGCGTAAGTAAAGCCGTGCCAGCGCACCCTACGGGCCTTTAGAGCCTCTTTATGCGCCTCTGAGGCCTCAGCACGCTCGAAAGCCTCTCCATGGGCCTCATAATCGGCGATTTCGGCCAGACGGGCACTGTGACGCCATTCCAGCTCACTCGCATCCATCTCTCCTCGCGCATGTTTGAGGAAGTCCTCTTTCGTTGCGCGTTTATGATCCTCCATCAAAGCCTCATATTGGGCCTGAATTTGGGCAATACTCATCTGCTCGTCCCCTTTTTAGAGGCCGCGAGAAGGCAAAACGATATTGCAAAGTGCAGACGCACTTTTTCGCTTGCTAAATTTCGGGTGATTCGCTAATCAGGGGAGTGAAGTATATCTCTGTTAGAGAACCAAAAAGCCCTTGCTCGCCAAAGCTGGGGCTTTTTCTTTGTCTGAAACTAACTCGTGGCCGGTCTCCTTGTTTTAAGTTTTATTGAACCCTCGAAAAGCGAGGGCGCTTTGTCCGCAGTCAGATCAACTGCGAATAGGGACGGCCTAAGCCGATTCTGTAAGGGGAGGGGACTCATAGCTTTATAAAAGCAAAGAGGCTGGGTTCAGTAGACATATCTATCTTGCGGCGTGAAAACGCAAAAACGCTTGCAAATGTCTGGGAACTCATTCAGAGAAAGATTGAAGATGCTCTTTTGAGTTCAAAAAACCCTGCGACGCCAATCGCAGGTTTTTTTATGTCTGAAGCTAACTCGTTGCTCGCTCCTCCTGTAATTGACGTAAGTCCCGCAGCTCTGCGAGCAACGAAGACATGGTATGACCACGCGTTGCGAGGCCCCGAATTTTCTTTTCTCGGTCTAAAAATGTCAGATCATCAAGGGGCAGATGCGTAGAAACATGCTTGAAACCAAGCTCTTTCATTTCGTCTCTATGGCGGCTCATGCGTTCCTTGGCTTTCGTGTCTGTCATATCTAAAATCCGAACATGTTCTGAATCAGGGATAGAACCGCACTAAGACGAGTCGGCAGTTAACAAAGGGTAAAATTAGGAATTTATTAGGGATAAATCGGATCTTCAGGCCGATTTTGTATCGTTTCCGATTCCAACACCTTCGAAAATAGCCCTTAACTAGCTGAGAAAGCAAATCTCAAGCCCTCCGCCCTCGTATTTGTACGATCTTCATTTATCAGTCATAGTCAGACTTTAGAGACCTGCGAATGAGCCAACCCAACCAAATAACTCCAATATCTTTAGCATTGTTTTTCATGGTTTGGGGAGGTGACCTACTAGCCAAAGAGCCTGAAGGTTACTGGGCCACTATAACGAAGGTTACAGATGGCGACACCGTTTGGGCAATTCCAAAAGGATCCGAAAAAAGCAATCAAATACCGACTGCAAGACTTCGACAGTCCTGAGCCTTCAAAATACAAGAACGCCGAGTGTGACGCGGAAAGACTACTGGGGGACATTGCCTCACAAGTCGCAACAGAGCTTCTGGACGGCCAAGAGGTGTGGCTTCAAACAGAAAACAAGAGGGGCGGGCGCAATAGGGTTTTAACACGTATTCAGCTGCCGAATGGCCAATGGTTTGGCGATGTGATGATAAAACGGGGCTTAGCCGTTAAGTGGTCTGGGAAAATGCACGACTGGTGTGGCAATTCGTGACCGTTCCTATCCTTTTACCTACAGCCCTGACAGTAGCGGCCGGACTTATCATGATGTTGCCACCAATGCGCCGACGCGCTGCTGAGAGAGGGTTTAGCGGAGATATTCTTATCCCAGCCTTGTTGACCGGGGCAGGGGGCACACTCTTCATCATCGGTATTTATTTGTAGACCGTCGCAGTCAAATATCACCGTTAGCTCTTAAGCTATAAGGCTCACCCTCTCCGAATATCAAGTGATCTAAAAGCAATATGTCAATTGTCTCCAAAGCTCGCTCAAGGCTGAAGGTCGCCTTTAAATCTTCGGGACTGGGGAAGGGGTCACCGCTCGGATGATTATGGGCTATGAGAACTGCTGATGCATCGACCAAGATAGCTCGCCGTATAATTTCGCGCGGGTAAATACTACTTCTATCAATAGTTCCTTCCCAAACAGTTTCATCAACGAGCCTATTTTTGCATTAAGATAAATAACAGCTAAGGCTTCATTTCTGCGTCCGTTAAGTAATGCACTGAAGTGCGCCTCCGCCGCCTCAATAGCCAAAATGTATGAAGCGGCCCGGGTTGCTGTTTCACGGGTCATTGAGGTCACGGCATCGGGTATTGTTCTAAGAAGCCTTGCCCCGCTCTCTCCTATAATTTCAGATAGTCTGCTATGATCTGCCCGCGTTGCATGCTGAAAGCTTGGGAAGCGTTCTAGTAAGTCATGGGCAGCTTTTTGAGGAGTAGGGGATACTATTGCCAATAAGGACGTCAGCACGGATCGGTCAAAATCTAAAAATTTTTGGTCATAATTCTCATATTCCTCTTTCATGCAGCCCAGCTCCGATCATAACAAATAGAAAGTCGCCATGATTACGCACAGGTTGCAAAAACGCATCCACAGGTTTAGCCAACATAGAGTAAGGAGATGAGGTGAGCATTTTGAGGTTGTTTGCGCGGCTTGGCATAGTGATCATTCTTTTTGGAGCGACACCTCAAGCCGGCCACGCCAAAGGCGCCTGCAAGTCAGATTCAGAAATAGCACAGATTCTGATTAAGCAGAGCATTGCGCGCTATAGTGGAGTCTGCCCTTGTCCTACAATAGGGCCCGAAATGGCTCAAAGTGCGGCAAACGCTCAGCTTATTCAAAGCCAGGCGGGGCATCGCCGCTATGTTATCGAGGTGACGTTACGCCCACTATGATAAAGCGATATCGCGATAGTTGATCTGCGCGCCTTCAGTTTATGTCAGATAGTGATGGCCGTGTTGGGCCTGAGTTTTCATATTTGTTCTTAACATAGACTGCCGAGCCTAAACGAAAAAAGCCCGCATCTATAGATACGGGCAGACAAAAACTCAGAGGTATATAACCGACTAGCGGGTTGCAGGCACTCCTGCAGATGGGCGCGGATTATCCGTTTTTCGAGTGTACGCTTCTACCATTGTATCAAAAGCACGAGCGCCTTGACCGGCGAACACGCCGTTTAATGCATCGCGCGCTTCTGTGCGGGCGCGATTTACAACAGGCGTTGCGGCTCGAATAGCAGCGTCATTTTTCAAAATCGTCATGCGTCCCCCTTTGGAGAGTAAACTATGGTCGAAACCTTAACATTGGGTCAAGGCCGCAAAAGCGCAATATCCACAATACAGGCGAGATACAGCCTCGATTGAAGCAGTCATCATTATTATAGCATCGCCCTATACTACGGACCACGACAGCACAAGTTGCAAAAAAGTGAGGCGGACCCCATCACAACTCTTGATTTATGACGAAGTTATGACAATCACGGCTCGGGAAAAGGGGACAGCCGAATGCGCGTAATAGACTTTTTGAGTGTGGCATTTCCAGATGGCACAGGCTTCGGCCTTGCAGAACCCAATGATAAAACCGTCGATCCGTTGAGCCGCGTCCCTCACCACCCTGCAGACCTGTTCGGTATATGCGCTTTATTACTGGAGCGGAGTGGAGGTTACCACAGCCTTATGCCCGGATGCCGCTCCTTTACCGAGAAAGGTTCACCTCAATATTCCCCTCATGCATGGTTTGTAAGCGATGCCGAAATGACCAAAGCTCAAAAAGCTGGACGAAAATGGGGAGATTGGACAAACTCACCAAAGGCTAAAGGACCAACAATCGATTTCCGAATTTTGGTGCCGAAAGATGTACAGGTTTGGTGGGATGAACTCTGGAAAGATGCCGAGAGTCCACTCTTTGTATACCTCGGTGAGAACGTGCCCGCACCGGCGTGGTGGAAACCAGTCATTCTCATGCTAATCGCAGCTGACGAGGCCTCTAAGAATATTGGGCTTTTCAGTGACAAAAAACATGCCCCCGGCAAAACCATATCGGATTTTGACCTTTTATCTAAAGTCGCGGAAGTGTCGGATCAAATTGATCAGGCCGGTTCAGCCGGTGACGGAAAAAATGTGATTCAATTCAGACCGACTTATAATAATCTTGCCTCAGCACTCAGTCGAGATGTCGCATTGGTTCACCCGAAGACGCGAACATCGGGTGTGGGCTGCACCCTACGAACGCTATCTCACAACCTAGCACTTATGCCGCCTCAGGGTCAGCTTGGGTCTTATTGGATCCGTCCACTAAGTGATGGCTTTGGGCGCACATCCGGTCAAGATTACGGCATCTTGATGATACCTTATCCTTTTGAGATTGATCCGAATGCTTTTTCCGAAGCAGATCCGGGCAAGGTCAAACATATGAGTGGGCGAGGTAAGGATTGGAACTGGTTTGATGTTGAGCAGAACTGGCTTCCAGGAAAGACTGCGAAAAAAGGAAGAGAAAGCCTCGTAGATTTTATTCTGGCTATCATTGAAGAGGCCCAGCACAAATCTGCTGTTCATGCGGTCGTTTTACCTGAATTTGCGTTGGATTGGGATATATACGAGCGAATTTGCAAGCGGATAGTTTCAGACCCAATTTTTAAAAATCTAGAAATTTTGGTTTCTGGGGCGAGTGATAATTGTCACGGAGAGCGCGGCAATTACGTTTTAAGCGCAGTTTTTTACGACGGAGAAATGCTCGATGACGATACAAGAGAACGTGCATATATAGTTACGAGTCGTTCAAAACATCACCGTTGGAAAATTGATGGCGACCAGATCCGTGCGTACGGTTTAGAAGACCAGCTGGACCCCGATAAAGTCTATTGGGAACACATCCCACTTCCCCGACGTGAACTACATCACTTCGTCTTTCGAGAAGGGTCGATTTTCACCTCCCTCATTTGTGAAGACTTGGCCAGAAGTGACCCTTGTCATCGAAACCTCAGGGCTGTTGGTCCAAATTTGATGTTTGTATTGCTCATGGATGGTGCGCAACTGGCATCCCGTTGGCCCGCAAGATATTCTACCGGCATGACAGATGATCCTGGCACAACAATTCTGACGTTGACCTCTCGCGCCCTCGTAAAAGCTTCCAATGCGGTTCGAGCAAAAGCCAATAAGAAACCAGACTATAGCGTCGCATTGTTTAAAGATGATTCCTCAGCTCCACTTTCAATTCAGTGTGAAGAGTCGAACCAAGGCGTTCTCCTGAGCCTTACAGTCGAAAATATTACTGAAGGTAGCTTTGACGGACGCCATCGAAAAAGTGCGCAAGCTTGGCGGCGGCGCAAGAAAGCCGATATCCAGCAAATAAAACTGCCGACTTCCGATAAGGTTGATACATGGCTGAAAAAGCATGGAAGCGGCTAATTTCTGGCGGCCGCAATAAGCAATAATCCAATGCCCACCCCGAACAATGTAGCGCCGAGAATTTCAATTTGAGGACTCCAGCGACCCAAACCATGGGCATCATTATTCACATGTTCGCAATTATTATCGAAAAACTTATAAGGCGTGCCCAAATTGCTTCTTAGATGCTCGAGCACTGCATGTCTGGTACGGAGACCAATGAAGCCCTCATTCTGAATCATTCTACCTTTACTGAATTCAAACGGCGGCACCTCACAGAGACGACCATACTTCCGAGAGTTGGCGTATATCCAGCGCTTTTCGCTCACAGTTCCGACATGTCTGTATATCCCAAAATCAGTTGCAACACGGTCACCAGGTTGGAAATGGGTAGGAAGACATTGTCGAGTTAAATTCGTCATGTAGAACCTTTTCCATTTCTGAAATCTTCTGTCAGAGGCAGATTAATAAGTTGGCCAACCTGAATACGGTCAGCATCAATGAGATCAAATCGGTTTGCCGCCATTATATCATCTTGTCGTTTGTAGCTTCCGTAAAAACGTTTGCTTAATTTTCCGAGATATTCGCCTAATTCAATTTCGTGCACATAGTAATTTTGGTTGCCAACTGACCTTATCGTTCCAGGAGCCAAATATCCATTTACATGAAACGAGAGATCGCGGTCTTCAACTGTAAAGGTCTCGGCCTGAGCGCGAATTTTGTGCCAGATTTTTGTCATCGACCCGGGATTGTAAATATCGTCGACATCTGTCTCATCAAGCAAAGAATGTGCGACGCGCCTAATTAGAGACCCACTCACATCGCGAAGTGTGGCGGGACCTTGGCGCACATGACGATCAATATATTCAGACTTAACGGCCCAAGCCTTTTCCAAAATGCTAAACTCGGACGTGTTGTCTAATGGAGCTGTAAAGTCAGGGTTGGCGACGAACATCTTGCTATCCATGTTGACATCAACCCTAAGCCCAGCTTGTTTCGCCCCCTCGACAACCCAAATCAAGGCTTCGTCAGACAATCCGCGTTCATCACCACCACCGCCAACCGAGCCATGTGTACCAGGAAACCAACATTGCTGATGCGCGCGGCGATCATCTTGCAAGTATTCATCTAATGAAAAACTGGGATTATTGAGTGAAAGATAGGCGGAAGTATTGCGCTCATCGACATTATCAAAAGGCGTGACATCGAACTCTGCCCGATATTCGTCCGTCGCAATTGCGTGCCTCGACGACTCGACGATCGGCACAAGTCCATCAATATGAAAGCGGTGCCCATCCTCATCGTCCCGGCCCGTCGTGATTGTCTTCACGGTATCCCAAACGCCCAGATATTTTATAGAAACGAGTGGGTGTTCTTCAGGGGGTTTCCCTGAAAGTCCGCATAACATAACTTGATCCTCTTGCGTACAGCTAACGCCGAGCGTGTCATTAAGAAGCCTTTCTGCACGATCATTGGGGTCTTCGGCAATGAAGGCATCCTCCCCACGACGTCTATACTCCGCGTCAGCATTCAGGACTTTTTCTATTTCAAGACGGCGCGTGATCCCATTATACTGGATGAAGCCACAGAAAGATCGCGCCGTGTAAGCGCCTCGGGAGAAGCCGAAAACATAGATTTCATCTCCAACCTCATAATTGAAACAAAGGTCTTCATATGCCTGAAGCACCACGTTGTAGAGACCTTTTCCTGTAGCACCGTAAACCTTTTCTTGTGTCCAATCCTTGAACCTCTGAAGTCGCATCTGCGCTTTAGAACGGTCCCCAACCTTAGTCCCGACGCCCTTCTTATAAAAGATAATTTGCGAGCTATTATCTTTGGAACGGTTTGCCGTTCCAGAAGCGGCAATAAGAACATTAGTCGGGTCGTCGCCATCAATTTCATTGCTAGTTCCATCAAAAAAAAAGCAGATTTTCTTGGGCATTGTCTATCCTATTATTGTTGGTTAGGTGGAATTGGAAAAGAGGCGTATCATAGGCGCATGCCGCACAAGTCGGGCTGTACAGTAGGTTTAAACTGAGCGCCTACGCTATCTATTAGGCGTATAACAACGCGACAAGAGGCGCTTTGAACCAAATTTTTACGAATAGAATGGGTTGATTTAGCCATTTGTCGACCTGCTTTTAAACGTGCGATGCCATTACATTTCATCTGGTTTTGAAGAGTCTCCAATTTGGCCATTAGCTCAGATTTCTTGGCGGTATCCCCGGCCTCATTGTTATATAGTTCAATTAGTGGACAGAGTCGTGCGGCCTCTTGGCGAGTGATACATAAGGCCGCTTTGTTGAGCGATCGACGGCAACAGTTTCCAAGGCGCTTTCCGCTTCCACAAGCACAGCTCCATCGGTCCCGACGGTGCTTTAATTGAAGAAGATACAGAAGGGCTTTGACCTTATTTTGATTAGCCTCACACTTCAGCAGTTCAGCCATATACTCAATGGCCCCTACATACCCATGACCGACCTCACCAAAGGGCCAAGAACCAAACTCTAAGAAATTAAGGTATCCAAGAAAGTAATCATTCAGGATTTCGGAAAAGAATGTAGATAGTTTGAGGTCAGGACGACGCGCGGCAATTATGACTGGAACACCATAGCAAATTGAGCCGTCACAATTGATATGATTGTCTGACTGCCGCCTAATGCGACCTCCCGTCTCAAAAACTGTCGGAAGGCACTTTGGGAAATTTTTAGGAAAAGTAAAATCTATCTCAAACGCATCATAAACGACCGGGTGTTCGCCCTCTTGAATATCAATAAGATCAAAGTGGCCGGAGACAGACGTACATCCCGCCGCATCGGTGGAAAGTCTCAACCGAGGCTGGTTTATGGCAAGCCAACGATCCAGAGCATTTCGGTCGCTGGCCCGCATCGCCTTACGCCTTGCTCCGCTCGGAATTTGACCATGGACGCTCTGGTTCTCGTTGATGTTGAACGCGTTCGACCTGCTGCCGTATGACGGAAGGAGTCGCAAGCGTCGATGCCTGTAAAGTTGGCGCAAGACGCTTGTTTAGCCTTTCTACGATTTGCGGCTGCACTGAGTCATTCAAAACCTGGCTCGAGGTTTCGGACAAAGGCTGACGCATGAAAGCGAAGTAGGTTTGACGTGCTCGCTTCAGCCACGCACGGAAAAGGGTTTCCTTGCGCGGGCAGCCCTCCCAGCGATCCGCGAAATTCTCTCCCGGGTTGGTAGGATTAGCGATCCATGTCACTCCGTCGCGAACTTGAATGAATTCATCCATAGTCGATAAAATAGTGTTTAGCGCCGCGCTCAGGGTAGACTCACCACGATACGCTTGTGCTGCAAGCGTAGTGAGAATGACTGAGATTGGTTTGTCTTCATCGTCTCTAAGCGTGACGTCTCGGTCCCACTTTAAGATTTTTACGACGTCTTGGAGCGGTGTGCGAACGTCGTGAAGAGGAATGTCGTCGACATTAGCATGAACCGACTTGTCAAAGACGGCCATACGTTTTTCGAGGAGCACGACAGATTGTTGGCTCGCGAACCAACGTCCGTAGCCTTCAGGGTTAGATACCGGCCAATCAGCTGAAAGGCGGTAAAAATTTGGATGCTCAGAGCAAGTAATCGCAATCGAACTATCTGAGGCTGATCCCAAAAGACGTGACCGAACACTGTCGTTGAGAACTTGCTTGCGCAAATTTGAGCGCATGCCGTCAGCATCGGGAAGAGCCGGCAGAATATCGACATGAAAACCGATGTCGTCGCGATAATCAAGCGTGACGCAGCGGCGACCTTCATGTGGTGGCTTCATATTTTGCGTTTTAGCGTACAACTTAATTTCATCTGTAACGAGGCTCTTCAATTGAACCTGAGTGATCTCTGACTTTGATCCATCCTGCAGCTGACAGACTAAATCGACATCAAGCTCATCGTTCGCGTTGATTGGTCTGATAGCGGTACCGAGCAAAATAGAACCCTGAGGGTGCACACGCGGGTTAAGATGTTTGATGGATGAGCCTTCACGGTCGAGGAACCCTCCCACACTCTGATAACGCTCGACAACCTTTTTCATTTCGGTCGGCGTCAACGATGTGCTGTCTGCAAGTGCCCTAAGATAGTCTTCGAGTGTTTCAATCTGGGTAAAATTATTTGGCATATAGCTCATGGGATTAGATTCCTGTAAGCGGTGTGAATGTTTCCGCTGTCTGCGTGAAAAAGATTGGTGCAAGATCTGCGCTTCGTATGCGGGCCTTGGCGCTTCCAAGACTGCGCAGAGCAGCAATTTTACTTGTTTTATCGAGAGCAAATCGACCTGGCTCGACTACTTCATCGACGCGGAAAATCGCCTGATGAGCACTCCCGCCGTGATCGCCTAGGAGGATATGTGCCATTCCAATTGCCATTTGGCTCTGAACGGCCATCAGTTTCGCGATGCCCGCGCCAAACGCCATATCCAGTTTTTTGGAATTAGGCTGAAGCGAGTTTGGCTCCGTCGTGCAAGAGATTGACAGAACTCTGACTTCCTCGCGCGGCCAATTAAGCTCACCTATGGCCTCCGAAACAGCGATTGCTATTGGATTGTTTGCGCCCAGCCCACCGTCTAATGTTGTGACACCGGACGCAGTCGTGTGACCTTCGAAGAAAGTAGGGGCGGCTGCCGTGGCAAGCGCTACTGTTACAGCCAGCTCGGTATGGTCGCGCGCGAAACGAGCGCTATGGCGCGTCTTAAAAATATATGGCGCAAGGCTCTCAGCATGGACGCTTGGAATAACGAGACGGGTTTTCGCGTGACCTAAAAGTCGGTTCTGAAGAAGGGACTTTAAACCAGTTTCGAGCGCTTTAGTTGAATAGGCGGGCCCATTTAGCATTTTACGCTTTGTTTTGAATCGCTGCCGCACGCCCGCTGAGCCGCGCTGGTCCTGTGCAAAAATCTCAGGGCCACGTGTAATATACATTTCAAGAATTTGCCGAGCGGAAAATCCCATAGCGAGACCGATGGCGATAATCCCGCCAGTTGAGGTTCCTGCCATGAGATCAAAATAGGTATGAAGGTTTGAGTCTTTTCCCTCGCTTTCTAGATACTCTTCAAACTGCGCAAGAAAAGCACAGGCGAACACACCTTTGATGCCGCCGCCGTCGATTGAGAGCACGCGACGAAGCTGCTTAGGATTCGCGAATGGAGGGCCTGTCTGATCGTCCGTATCTAGATTGACTGTACATGCATCCATGACGTCAGCCCTTCGGTGGAAAGGGATCATTGCCATAGCTGTCGCGATCCCGGATCCGCCCTTTCTTATTATGTATAAGGAGCTCGCTCTCCTGACGACGTGCGCGATTGCGAGCGATATCGATAGCTTCGCTCTGCGTCGGTGTAACTTTGGTCGGTTTCTTCGCGCCTGCGGGCTTAACAGCCCACCCATCTTTATGGGGCACAACGTGCTGATTCTTCTTGGTCATGGCTAGCCTCTTAAATGGATTCCCATTTCATATAGGCACTAAATGAAATATATGCAAGCATTGTCATGTCATTTTTATAAACATTAATGTTTATGAAGTTGACAAAGTGATGTCGATTCCTATGTTCAGCTGGTGGAAAACGCTCATATATATTCGCTCGTTGGCTCTCGGATTTCGCAAAGGCGCAGAGCACTCAAAATGACGCAGGCTGAATTGGCCGATGAAATTGGAGTGTCTCGCCCTTCGCTTGCTAATATGGAAAGAGGGAAGCAAGTCATCGCCTTGCACCATCTTTACGGCCTCGTGTCGGCACTGGGACTGAATTTGATTACTGATCTAGCACCACTGAGGGCGCAAGACATCGCTTTGGAAAACACTAGCGACATAAGGACTGAAACGAAGGTCTTATCAGAAATTGGCCTACCACACGACCTTGAAGAGGAAGCCCTGCGAGCTCGCGCGCTCATGACATCATAGTGAATGCGATAGCTAATATGGGAGGAACACAGCTTTCCAAGGCTCAAATATATTCGAAGGCGCATGCTACCTTAGAGAACTATTGGGGGCGAAACACGCCAGTCAATCTGAAGCGCCTTGCCAAACGCATGGGAATAACACTCGAATACCTACCGCTTAATCAGAAGCTGTCGGGCATGTCATTCATTGAAAGTGATAAAGCCTATATAGGGGTCAACTCACTTCACTCCTCCAATCGCCAAAGGTTTACAATAGCTCACGAGATTGGTCATCATGTTTTACATAAGGACTTGCTTCGCAGTGGTACACATGTGGATACAACAGTTTTGCGTCGCGATCACCTGTCAGCGCAAGGGACTGACGCTCTAGAGGTCCAAGCCAATGCATTCGCGTCTGAACTTCTTGTCCCTAAGGCGCTACTTGAAAGTAAAGTTTCTTCGGATGCTGATATGCAAGATGAGGAATTGCTCGAAAGGCTCGCAGCTGAACTTAAGGTGAGCACAATGGCTTTACACTATAGACTAACCCGCGGTTGAAAACTTCAATTGGGCTACGTTTTCTATGATACTGAGACGTCGGGCCTGAACACCCAACATGATGAAATTCTACAATTCGCAGCGATTGTTACTGATGCGCATTTCGACGAGCAAGAACGCTTCGAGATAAAACTGCGTTTAAGTCCGCACGTTATACCCTCTCCCAAAGCCCTATTCCTAAACGATACGCCATTGGCAGAGTGTTTTTCGCCTCTTCGAGCTTCGCAATTTGATGGTATGGCAAAAATTCACGCGTTCATCACCGAACGCTCACCCGCGACGTTTGCGGGCTGGAACTCAATCGGGTTTGATGAAGAAATTATAAGGCACAGCTTTTACAGACAGCTTCTCGGCGCTTTTCCTACAAGCCTTTTTGGCAATGCTCGAATGGATATAATGAGCATCGCTAGGGCCACGGATGCTCTACGCCCAAGATCGATTGTAATACCAAGTGGCGATGACGGCAAGAAGAGCTTTAAACTTCAAAATGTTTGCGCCGCGAACGGATATCAGCCTCGAGTCGCTCACGAGGCAATGTCCGATGTTGAAGCTTGTATATATCTTGCCCGGCTGATCCATCAACGGGAGCCAGAGATATGGTCAGCATTCGCTCAAACCTCCCGAAAGAAATCAGCAATGGAGATCGTAAAAAGCAAATCTCCCTGTGTGGTCGTAACAGGGTGGAAGGACTACACCCGCAGCTTTGTGGGGGTGGAGATCGGATGTGACCCGAATTTAAGTATGTATAGCTATATGCTTGATCTCAGCGCCCAACTGCCAAATTTTAACATTACCGATCAGGAGGCCTGTGCAAAGTGGTTCGATCAAACTCCTGCCCCCGTCATTAAAATTCGATGCAATGCATCGCCGATGATCGTCCCCATTGACGACCTTGAAGAATATGATGAAGTTGTTGACGATCTCACCTTGCGTGCGTCCGAAATCCTATCCAACGGGAGCTTGGCGAGAGACCTGACTAACGCATTCTTTAGGCATATCGACAAAAAGTACTCCAATACCCATGTAGAGGAGAAGCTTTATGATGGATTCCCGGCTGGGGACACAGAGCATAGAATGTCCTGCTTTCGAGAAGCGGACTGGTCAGATCGGCTGTCTATCGCACAAAAATTTCCGGATGCTCGTTACCGCAAATTCGCAATGAGGGTTCTTGCCGAACACACACCAGAACTATTGGAGGCGAGTGATCGAATAAGCTACCAGAAATTCATTACTGCTCGGCAACACTCCGAAGATAGTGATGACTGCCCTTGGATGTCACTTTCTCGAGTCAAAAATCAGTTTTTAGATATTCCAGAGCCCAGTCGCGATGAATGGATCACACAATACCATGAAGCATACAAAAATTTGTGACGTTTTGTGCACGCAGAAAACCTTCTGGGCCAGGTGGCATCAGTAGTGTCTGTTTTGACGATATAGCAGAATAATGGCGGGAGTTTCTTACTGAAATTCGTGTTACTTAAACACTGGCTTACAAGATATACTGCAGATTATGTCCGGTAGAGGCCCTTCGTACCCGGACATCGCGGAAATTGGAATTCAATAGCCACCATCAAGTTTAGCTTCGGCTTCAGCTATCCATCCTTCAACTTGACTTATCTTGTCTTCAATATCTTGAATGTCACTCTGGTCGCTCGCAATGTAGCCTTCGTGTCTTTCAATGAATGATTCACTCCATGCATCAGCAAGCTTTGCTTCGTTGCGAGCTATATTGCTTTGCTTTTTTTCCTTCGCGCCTTCAAGACGACGTATTTTCTCTCGGTTTTTTTCAATATTATCTGCTGTGCGTGTTCGCCAAGCTTGATGTTTTCGTTGTTTTTCTTTGCGAATATGACCTTGCGCTTCTTTGTACTCCTCCCAAAGACTATTCAGAAAATCTTGAGCGTCTTTAAGCGCTTGCCATGCCTCCTGCTTGTGTGAACCTATCATTCGGTCTTTGCGATCACTAAATTCACTCCATGCTGCCTTCATTCGTGCTGAGGCATCCATCAATTCCTCGCGCCGTGTCGTTAGTGCATCATTGACTGCGCTCACGCCCATAGTCATGACACCCAATACGGCTTTTTCGAGGATGTTATCAGGTCTGATACCACGTGCAGAGGCAAGTATTTCATCTCGCTCGTACTTTGACTTTTCAAACTGCTCTTGACGTTTATTATTTATTTCGTCTTGCTTATCTCGAACTCGCTGGACCAGTTCTTGAAATCGGTTCCAAAGTATTTCTCTGTCCTGTGGACGATCGAAATAGGCATCATTGAATATTTGCTGCGTAGTCTTGATTTGGTGCCAGATTTCCTTGAATTTCCATCTGTCTGAAAAAATGGGAAGCATATCTCCAAGAGATTTGACTGCTCTCTTTACGTCATCCGAACTATAAGACTTGTCGCCGCGATTCATGGTTCACTACCTCCATCATATTTGCAGACATAGGAATGATCATAGGTTTTACTAGGCTTGCAATATTAGCGTCGCAAACACGTCTTACCTAAACTGTATGTCAGACGCTATATTCCAATCCCCAGAACGCACCTTATTCATAATCAAAATCCTTCATCTCGGCCGCAAGACGGGCCCGCCGTGATCGATCATAGAACTTCGTCGTCTCTCCATCTTTTTGGTTCGGCATTTCTTGTATGAGTTCATAAGATTTGCCACGGTTTAGAGCAGTGGTATTCTCCGTGGCGCGAAAAGTGTGGTTCTTCACATTAATCTCTGTGCCAGGAGCTGTGCGCGAGCGCAGCTTTATCATGGCAAGCGAGTTTGAGCGGTCATAGGGTGTACCTGAGAGACGACCAGTTCGGTTAGCGGATTGGAAGAGCCAGTCATTTGGGTCGCGGAGGGCGCAATAGTCTATATACTCCCGCAGCTTCTCAGCCGCAGCAGGCGGAACGGGGACAAGATGTTCTTCTTCGCCTTTCTCCGTCATATCCAGCCAATAATAGTCATCATCAAAATAGAAATCCTTTAGACGGCTGGAGAGGGCGCCTCCAATGCGCGCAAAGGTATAGGCCAATATAGCGACTAGCGCGCGGTCGCGGTAATCAGCTTGCCTTTTGAGGTTGGCGGAGATGTGGTCGAGGATCTGTGTGACCTCGGCTGCCTCGATGACGAGTGTCGTGCCGTGCTTCTGTGAGGCACGCGGCGGCTTGACGAATGCGGCGGGATTGGCAGTGAGAGCGCCGCAGAGGACACAGGCATTGAAGAATTCGCGTATGGCACTGATATGCGGCCGGATAGAGGCCTCGAAGATCGCTAACTTGCCGCGCGCAGGATCTGTCCGAAACTTGGCATAAGCCAAGACCTGCGCCGCAGTGACGGTGTCGAGTGCAATGCGCTCAGCTGTCAGATATTTTAAGAAGTGTTGGATCGCCCGTAAATATTGCTTATTCGTATTGCCGTTGAAGTGCTGAGAGAAGAACGTCGCATAGCCCTTCACGTACGCCTGCCCGGCTGTCGTGACGATTTTAGGCGGCGTCAGGCCACGCAGCTCGATTGCGTCGACGTCAATGACGATCCATTCTTGCGACGAAGGATTTGTATTTTGCGACCTATGACGGGCTCCAAAGATGCTCTACCGTACATAATCTGCATTATGTTTGTAATCAAAACTTGTACGATCTAAGTTTGATAATGAAAATATTAGGTAGTCTCGTTACCCTTAGGCTTAGTAAAAATATCACTTAGAATTATTTTCTCTTTGGGTCGGCTGCTCCATTCCAGGCCAAGGACTGACAATGTCTAAATCTGTACCACAGCCCCCGGTTCATCCCACTGCCCATCTTTCTGGAAATATCTTGAGTAAATGGTTGAAAGAAGATGGTGCAACGGTTGGCAAAATTCTACATCTGCACCTCGCCACAGAAGAGGTGATTACTATTTGTCTCCGAGACTCACTTCGAAATCCAAATATCTTATTTGGGAAGTCATCCCGTTCCAATTACGCTGTAAATCTGAAACTCTTGGAGGCCATTCATGGTGATAGAGTTCAACAGGGCGTCTACGAATTCCTTCGGCAGCTCAATAGATTCAGAAACCGACTCTCACATTCAAAAGCCTCCGGTAAGATTTTTGAAGGTCTTTCTAAGCTCGCTGCACTTGATATACCAAAATCCTCAACAGGAAAAATGCCCGGCCGCGACATTATCTTTAAGACTGGCGACGAAAAGAGCGCGCTTGAACTACTTACCTACCAAGTTCATGCATCCTTGGTGGGGTTAACTGACGGGATTTATCAGGAGGCAGTCCTAGAGTACCATACAGCTTTGGATGACTTTATCGATGAAATTCGTCAACTATGAAGGTGGATTTACAGCTTAAATGCTTCAACTGACATCACTTTAAGACATATAAATTTCTCATAAGATAGATTATACGGCTCGGACGTGTAGGGGCAAAATAGAAACGTCCCACTCTGGCAACTTAGAAATGTCACATCTCAGCAAATTAGAGATGTCACATGACTCTAAGCCACAGTTACTATACAGTAAATTCTGGAAATCGGACATGCGTGAATAACCCTCTTAGTCTTCGCTGGGAGAAAATCACGCTTGTCGATAGTTCCAATGTCCGCTGAAGAAATTGATCGTCTCAAGCTGCTGGAGCTTGTGAAAGACAAGCGCCTAAAAGTGACACAGGCCGCTACGCTCATGGGAGTCAGCCGCCGCCAAGTCTATCGCCTTCTCGAGAAGTATGAGACTGATGGTCCCGCAGGCCTCGTTTCCAAGAAACGCGGAATGCCGAGCAATCGTGCTTATCCGGAGGAATTCCGACAAAGAGCGATCTCAATCGTCCGTGAGAAATATTCCGATTTCGGCCCTACCTTCGCTGCTGAAAAGCTGTCGGAAAATCACGACATTTCCATTTCAAAGGAAACATTACGGCTCTGGATGATAGAAGAAGCCATGTGGGCCACCCGGGCGCAAAGGATCAAACGCGTTCATCAGCCACGTTATCGACGGGAGTGTTTCGGGGAGCTCGTTCAGATAGATGGCTCTCAACACTGGTGGTTTGAGGATCGAGGCCCGAAATGTACATTGCTGGTCTATATCGACGATGCCACCAGTCAGCTGATGCATATGGAGTTTGCGCCTTCAGAGAGCGCCTTCTCTTATTTCAATGCGACCAAGAATTACATTGAGAAACACGGAAAGCCCCTCGCCTTCTACAGTGACAAACATGGCGTGTTTCGGGTGAACAAGAAAGGCGCGACAACGGGTGATGGCATGACCCAGTTTGGACGCGCTTTGCATGAACTCCAGATTCAAATCATCTGCGCCAACACGCCTCAGGCAAAAGGCCGGGTGGAGCGGGTAAATCGGACGCTTCAGGACCGTCTCGTCAAAGAGATGCGCCTTGAGGGAATTTCCACCATGAAAGTCGCAAATGACTATCTGGGGACATATATACGCCAGCATAACAGCAAGTTCGCCAAGGATCCGTTGAATCTAAAGAACCTTCATAGACCTGTCGACGATATTGACGAGCTGGAGGACTATTTCTGCTGGAAAGAAGACCGAACGGTTTCGAGAAATCTGACCCTGCAATATGACAAGGTCGTCTATATGCTGGAGCCAACCGAGTTCGCCAAAGGCCTCTGGAAGAAGCGTGTCACCATCTATGACTATCCTGATGGGCGTTTGGATATCCGTTATCAGGGACGCTCTTTGAGATACTCATCATATGACAAAGTCCAGCAAGTCAGGCAGGCTCAGGAAACAGACAGCAAGCGATTGGACGAAGTGCTCGACTTCATCAAAAAGGAGCAGGAAAAGAACCCTATGGAGCGGAGCAAAAAGGCCCCTCGACGAACTGGACAAGGTGAACGAAAGAAACAGCAATAAAGGCCGAATATTGACTTTCGCCTGGACATCTACTCCAAAAAAATGCATTAGAGTGGTTTTAGGGCACTGATTCGATGGGCAAGCAAGAATTTTTAGAGCCAGATACAACTGTTAAAGAGGTAAATTTCTCTCCCTCTTTTATCGACGTTTTTGCGGGGTGTGGTGGCCTAAGTCTAGGACTTATGCAGGCCGGTTGGAAGGGGCTATTCGCGGTTGAGCACAATCAAGATGCATTCTTGACTTTAAAAAATAATCTCATTGATACGAAACGGGAGCTCAATTTTGATTGGCCAGACTGGCTCCCCAAAACCACACATGACATTACGACATTTTTGGCGAAGAACAAAAAGGCTCTCGATGCATTGCAGGGCAATGTGGACATGATAGTTGGCGGGCCGCCTTGTCAGGGATTTTCTACTGCCGGTCGGCGCGACCCAAATGACCCGAGAAACCAACTTACAAAATCATACCTAAAATTGGTCGCACATATCCGTCCAAAACTTGTTCTCATTGAAAATGTGAGAGGAATTACCGCGAACTTTGACGACGAGACATCTCCTGACGGTAAGCTAAATTACGCGAATTGGATCATAAAATCATTGTCAAAGGGATATGCGGTCAAATCAGAATTGCTAGACACCTCTCAATTCGGCGTTCCGCAAAAACGGAAGCGTTTCTTTATCGTGGGATTGAGAAAAGACCTACTTGAAACTGATGATGTGTTCGCTCCATTTAAACTCATAGAAAACGATCGAAAGTCTTTTTTACAATCTAAGGCCATTAAGCTACCAGTTGTAGCCAAGCAGGCGCTTTCTGATTTAGAGGTTACAAAAAAAGGAGTCTTCGATAGTCCGGATACTGTTGGATACAAGGCAATAAAACATTCTCAACCCAAGACCGCATATCAAAAACTTATGAAGGATGGCCATAAAGGCCCTGTTCCTGACACTCGTCTTGCGCGACACAAAAACCACATCATAAAACGTTTTCAAGAAATTATCGATATTTGCCACGCAGAAGGCAGGTTAAACAAAACGATCAGTCAAGAGTTGAAAGAGACCTACGGGCTGAAGAAACGTGTCATTCGGGTTCTAGACCCTAAGAGCCCCGCTCCAACCATTACAAGCATGCCTGATGACCTAATACATTACTCAGAACCTAGAGCACTTACTGTGCGTGAAAATGCTCGATTGCAAAGTTTTCCCGACTGGTTTGCTTTTAAGGGACGCTATACGACAGGTGGTGAAAGACGAAAAATAGATGTTCCACGTTTTACGCAAGTAGCTAATGCTGTGCCGCCATTAGCAGCAGAAGCTATTGGAGTCTCGTTGAAGAAATATGTTGATCTTTCTAGCTTTCAGTTTTGGAGCTGTGATCATGAACAAGTTTTTCAAAATACTCATGGTAATTGACTAAAGCAACTCTAAGATCACGCATCATATCGACAGTCACCTCTTCACCTTTCCTGTTCAGAAATTGTCTCTTAAACCCCTCGCCTGGTACAGCTCGGATATGTCCAAGGTCATTTCGTGCGGGCATGATGTCTGTTCTGTAAGCGTCAAGTTGTTTACACGCGTCTTTCTTTCCGATTAGGCCTAGTAGCGATTTCATCAAAAGTAGTCTGTCATCGCTAGTGAATACGAAATGGTGATCCTTAATGTCCTTGAGGTTTTCAAGTTTAGATACGGCTATATCTGATGCTTGGAACGCCTTTCTTTTTTTAGCCATTTTCTCGGATATTTTTGCGAGAGCTTTAGTTTGAAAATTCTCGTCGTCATTTTCAAACAAGGCATCGAGTACCGTGTTTACAGCATAATCGATATCACTCGTAGCGCCCATGACTATGCCTCTTGAATGGTCAATATCGATGACTTTCTTAACTAGCTTTTCGAAAACGCGCTCGACCGTGTCAGGAAGCCCCGTTCTCGTAGAACAGTCGACCCCTTGTATTGTTCGCTGTGCCACCATTTCTTGAAGTTTATCCGCTTTCGCGGAATAGAAAATTATATCTTTGTAAGGCATGATTTGTCGAACATCTTTCAGTCCGTCGGCACCAGATTTGTTTTTTTCGCCAAGATCAAAATCCATCAAGATTAGATCAATGTTATCACCGTATACATCACTCTCCAGCAGCTTGATCGCTTCCTCTACATTGGGAACAAAGATAACTTTTGTCTTGAACCCCTCTCGTTTCAACGACCTTTTGATCTTCTCGTATTGAGATAAAACTTGCCCCTCCTGATCCTCCACCCATAGTAAATTGAAGTCTAGTCTCATGAACTAATCCTTATAAGAAAATGCATACCTCGGCGCTCCTTGTTGTCACCAACATCTTCCACCTCAATTGTTCCATTCATTTCTCCCAGAACATGTTGGATGTGATATAATCCGAGACCTGAGCCGTCGGTCGTGGTAAACCCTTTCTCAAAAATTCTCTGCGGCTCCAGCACAGTCTTATCCAATGCACGCCCATTATCTTTAACCTCCAAATGGAGAACATTTTTTTCCGGTTTACTAAACTCAAAAACAATTCGTGTGGCGCGCGCTTTCTTAGAGTTTGCAATCAGGTTATCTACTACAATCGAGATATCGATAGGTTTGAATTTTTGTACAAACTCCACTCCATCACTTTCTATCTGGATGTCAATGGTGCCAAAAAGGAGGTCTTTTGCGATTGCTTCGAGATATTGCTCAATATAGCCGACGAGGTCATCTTGGATTTCTTCAGAGTCTAGTCTGAAATTAGCTTTCGTGGCAAACTTCGCAATGCTTAGTACGCGGCTATTCAGAAGTGATATGCCCTCCAGAGCACTTAAAACTTCTTTTCTCTTCACGGGCGTTTCATCAGAAAGCTTTACTATAAAATTTTCAAGTCTCTGCTGAATGTCCACTGCATAAATGGTGATCTGGTGATGTAAGTTTTGGACAGTATCTTTATCGATAGCAGCATTGGACGTCAGAAATAAGTTGCGTTTCTTTTCTTCTTTAAGTTGTTCTTGGGTATCCTCAACTTTTTTCTCAGCTTCATCCGCTCGCAATTCGGCAGCTTGACGAGCTTCACTTTCTTCTTTGGCTTGTTGTTGAGCCTTTTCTTCTGAGCGCTTGAGTTCAAGAAATTTCTTTTCAGCGTCTTCAATATTTTCAAAGAGTGCTTTATCTTTTGTCTTTTCCGCAATTACTCTCAGCCCGACCAGAGATTCTTCAAACTTCGCGGATCGTTCGTCAAGGATTCGAACCAATTCCTTACTGTAATCAATCAAGGTAATATTTTTACTGTCGGCAAGCTTTGACACAACCGCAGTAACTCGTTCCCGACCAGGGTCAGTTTTTAAGCGGGAAATATCATCAACGTTTTTGTCTTCTTTGTCCTTAAAGGTCACTGGAACGACATAATTTTCTAGCCGCTTCAAGCAGTGTTCCAAATAACAAGTGCGGAGTTCTTGGACCGCTTCAGTTTCTATGAGACCAGTATTTCGACTGGAGGCCTCTGAAAAATTCGCATCTGATCCAGATACATCGATCCGTCCAATAAGTTCTCGCGTTCCTAGAAATCTGGCGTACCCTTGGCCTTTACGTCTATCCATTCCAAACCAATCGTCATTTCGCTCTCCAACGGGAAAAACTCGAAATCCGTTTCTAAACAAAAAAACTGATCCGAAGTTTACCGGTTGAACGCCCATGCGCCTTGTAAATGTTGCCTTGGCCGATCGATTCAGGAAAAAGATATGGGCAACGAAATCGGCTCCTTCCAACATATTGTAGGGATTGGGCTCCTTTATTTTATATATGAGTTCGCCGCGGTCGTGTAATTCGCTGAATATTTTCACGTCGTCGCCATCTGGTGCAATCCAAACTTTGATGTGTGTAGTTTTATATTCTAACGTCTCAAAAATGAAGTTTCCCACGGGGCCATTGACGATCTCCGTTAACTCGACATCCTCCTCATATTCTTGATATTCTCGGACTAAATCATCGTCCTCTTCTTGTTCTGATGGAACATGGAGGATGATCTTGAATGCGTCCGCATCAGACCCGAATGGATTGATTAGCTTGGATAAGTTGGATTTGAGACTCAATAAATCGTCGCGTTCCCAAGAACTGAGTAAGTTCTCAATTGTCACTACGGTTCCAAACCTCTGTCGCGGCAATTTAGTTGGAACATCGAATGATTTTGAATCTGGAAGATTTGTGACTGGAATTTTTTCAAATCGTTTTCTGTGGTCGATATCAAATAGCGACCAATCGACTTGCAGGCTTAAGACAGGCCCACTTATGTCATCCTTCGCGCGAGTCTGGAGTGTCACCAACTCACCTAGGCGATCTGTTGATATCCGTCCAATGCCTTTACTTCCCGCGAATTTACGTCGCTTAGCGATATCATCTCGAAAATCATTCTGAGGGCGTTTTGAAGAGTAAGCGACAGATAGCCATTTTTTCTTAATATCGTCTGCTGACATGCCATGACCATTATCGGCAATGACTATTCTGTCTTCGTCAAAATATATGTCGACTTGTGTAGCTTCCGCATCGAATGAGTTCTTTACGAGTTCAAAAATTGCAACTTCGTCATCTGTAATGAGTTCACGACCCAGAACTGATTTTAATCCGCTGCTGACGTCGAAATGTGTAGGGGATGTAATATTTTTGCTCATTCGGTCATAAGTGCAGAATCTACCTTATGTAGCAGTAACATGCTCATTCACTTCTAACCAGTGTCAAAAGTCTATTGTTCACGGCCTCGTTAATAAAAACCCGCGGGCTAAAGCTGCTGCTGTAAGTATAGTATTTTGTTTCAAACTATGGTATCGCGATGCTGTTGCGGGCCTTTGCCTTGTAGGCAGGCCCACGCATCGCTTTAACGAGAGATCGTGTCAGTTCTAACTTGCTGAGAACGAGACATCTCTAACTTGCCTCAACAGGACGTATAAGCGCAAAGTAGAAAGGCGACACTTCTGCAAAGTAGAGATACGACACTCTGCTATAAGACTTTTCTCATCAGGAGCTAGGTTGGAGGTGTGAGTGCGGTTGTGGACTTTGAGCAAAAAGGAGATTGATCGGCTTGAACTGATCCAACTGATTGTCGCGAAGCGGCTGAGCGTAACCAAAGCCGCTCTGCAGGCAGATTTAAGCCGGCAACGTATGAGCGAGCTTGTGAACGCTTATCGGCGAGATGGTACGTCCGCCCTCGCCCAAAGCTCTCGCGGACGTCCATTGCCCTTTCTCCAGCTCCATTGCGTGGAAGGTCTTGTCATAAATCGGCATATCCATGCCGAGCGCATTGGCCCGCTCCAGCAATGTCCTATCAACAGGGGCAAGCCGCGCGGGGCCGACTTCCACCACTGACCCGATACGGGCCTCGCTTGCCCGCGTCTCTGGCCCTGTCTCGACCGCATGCACATAGCCGTCATCGCCGTCGATAATCAGGCGCAGCCGTCCGCTGCTCTCATCCTCGGCCAGACCTTTGCCGATAACGCGGCCCGTAATCTTACGGTGCGGGGCTTCGCGCCCGTGGAGCTGCATCATGCGGTCGATGCCCGCGCGTTTCATGGCGGCAGACATATCCTTGGTGATGTTTTCATTGCGGTGCATATCGCCAAGCGTCTCGAAGGTGCGCCGCTCTAGCTGCCATCTGCCTTTGTCGGTTGGCTGGGCCAGCCCCAAGGTCTCAAGATGTTTCATGCGCCCGATTAAAAGATGACGATTGAGCGCCGAGTCAGGATGCACTCTAAAACTGCCCGCCCGTAAATCGATAACAGAGCTGGCTGCATCAATGCGCGGGATGATGGCGCGGTCTAATGTCGTGACGCGGTTTAATTTGGTTTCACGCGCCAAGTCATCAAGGATATCCATCTCGCATTTTAGGCCCAGCTCATGGGTAATAATCTCCTCATATCTCCCCCTAATGCCTTCCGCGATATAATCGCCTGCAATGTTCAAAGCCTTGCCGTCATGGGTCACGCCGCGCAGCACAACATGGGTATGCGCATGGGCCGTATCGAAGTGATCGACGGCCACCCAGTCAAGGCGGGTTCCCAAGTCCTCGGATAACTGCTCCATCAGCTTACGGGTTTGGCGCTGTAGGTTGGGAGGGCCGCCATACACATCTCTGGCCAGCTCGACCCCGTCCTCTGGCGATATAATCAAGCGGAACTGGTGCGGGTCGCCGCGGCCCTCAAAGCTCTGCTCCCCGCGCTCCAAGAAGTCACGGTCATCATACTCCGCAAAACGGTCGGGGCCGTATAGCTCGCCTCTGGTCTCGGTGAGGTCACGGTCTTCCGTCCGCTCCACGCCTGCGCCCTCGCGCTGCAGATATTTGAGATGACTGTAAGCCGCTCGCGCTTTGCCGCCGCGTAGCTTCATCACCCGCACTTTGACGACCGCGCGGCGCGAGCGGTAACGGATATTGCTGCCGTCGAACGTCTGCCAAGAACGGTTCGGGCCAATGCCTGCAGCTAAAGCTGAACGGCCTCGGCCCCGCGCATTAAAGCGGCCCGTTCTGGGCTTGCTCGGCTTGGCATATGTGCGCCGCCCTGACGACCTTTTCGCAATCGCCATGTCCCGCGCCAGACGCTTCGTAAAGCTCATATTACTATTGGGGAATGCGCCTAGCTTGATGCCAGATTGATTGCTGCCGCCGCGAGGGTTTTGAGTTCTCGGCGAGCCTTGGGACGAGCTGGATTTCTTGGTCTTGCGCCCGCCTAAAATGAAGTCATCATCATTGGCCATGCCGTAATATAGCAGATTATGGCCGCAGAGTCTTTGATGGAAAGAGGGGGTAAATTTAAGGGTTCTGGGATGGTGTTACCCGTGGCCCAAGGTGATAGAAAAATGGTGTCACTTTGGCCCAGTAAATAAGTCGTAAAAACAGAGCTTTAGCGTCGAAGTGGGCCACAATGGCCGCTTCGCTTTATCTTGTTTCTCAGCTATTCTGACCCTTTGTTCGTTATTTCCAATCCCTTGTTGCCTCAGAAGCTTCTAAAAAGTTAGAGGCTTCTTCTAATGCAATTTGAGCTGCCTTTTTGAAGAAAACACCCGGCGTATTTAATCGCCACAGATCAATAGATTCAGTATGTTTCGTCCAATCTGTTGATTTAGGGTAAAGTTGAAATAGATATTTATCATCACCTATTCTTTTAAAAGTCTTTGAGATTGAATCCACACTTCGAGCATCAATACCATGTTGTTCTAGTAATGACTTCGGCACTAAATTTAACCAATATACTCCGGGCAAGTATTTAGTTGAATCGCGCCCTACCCACTGCTCATCGACACCATAACTCTTCTTGGCTGCAATTCGATTTTGATGCACTCTTTCAGCATATTCACACGCGTAAGCATAAATAATCTTACAAGTGGCTAGTAAGTTCATCAACTTCCAAGCCACTTGCTCGTCAGCACACTCTATAAACAAAGATACGTCATTCAAGGTGCCGACATTATAACGAGCATTTTGCGCGTGTAAAAAATAACCTCCGGAAAGGTCAATAGGAACATCTTTACCTTCTACGAGCTGTTTAAAAGTAACAGGGAATTTGGGGTCATTTTCACCATCACTAATCTCAATTTGAGATAGATCATCAGAGAGCGTTGCAAACAACTCAAAACAAACGGGAAGTTCTGATTTAGGTAAAATTGCACTGAGATAGATAGTCATTCTTGAGGTCCTAAATTGTCTCTTCGGATAATCCTATCAAACGCTGCTTCTGCATTATCATTCACTTTGGTTTTTGTTCCAGTCACTAGGACAGACTCTCTGCCAGATGCCTTTGCTGCGTCGGTTTGTATTCTTACTTGTTTTGAACAACATACAGATTTTGTGTCTTTAACTTCAACTGATACAGTATCCGTCAACGCATCGGGTATAGAATTGCCTTCGGGACTGGATACTTTTTGGGTGTTTTTCTTGAGTCCCATGTCAGCAAGTGTGTCTGCTTCTTTGCGCACACCTCTTTGCATTGCCGTTTCAAAACCTTCTCTGGCAGCTCTGACCCCTATTGCAGGTACAATCCCCTCACCAGTAGGCCCAAATGCTGCTACATCTGCTGCAATTAATCCCACCTCAATAGCGAGAAGTGTACCCGCTATCCGATTTATAACTTGCTCTCTGGTTGGTGGAGGACGGTTAAACGGGTCTAGATTTACGCCTACCATGCCAGTTGGGTCAGTGCAGTTTAATGGGTTGTTTCCGCAATAAGCGTATCTATTGAAGTGCGTAGGATTCCCCGTCTGCATAAAATCGACGGGATCAATGCTCAAGAACCGCCCTATCACGGGATCATAATACCGCGCCTGCATGTAGTTCAGGCCTGTGGCGCTGTCCTTGATGTGGCCTGTGAAGCCCGCTTGGTCTTTCAGGACATTGGGATCATATGACGCGATGCCGAAGGGTGTGTAGCGTTCTCTCTCGATATCACCCGTTGTGGCGTTCATCGTCGTCACGGGCGAGCCGAGATGGTCGGAGAAGGTATAATGCGCCGTGCCATTATGCACAACCCGTGCAATGGCTTTACCGCCTGCGCTAACATAATCCGAGCGTTCCAACGCCTGATTGCCACCGGCTGCCTTATGGACATGGACGAGCTTTCCGGAGGCGTCATAGACATTGTATATCGTCTTGCCATTCACGATAGAGCGGACACGTTTCAGGTTTCCGTCATAGAGGAAAGACCCATTGGCGGAGCCCACAC
>JAHDCL010000119.1 GCA_020629875.1 Hellea sp. | reverse complement strand
GCGCTGCAGAGCAAATCACGCAGGCGATTAATGGATTTAATGAGGCGCAAGGTTTTGATCGGCCAGATGTACTTATCGTGGCGCGGGGCGGCGGATCGATGGAAGACCTCTGGTGCTTTAATGAAGAATCGGTCGCGCGGGCGGTAGCCAATTCTAAGATTCCGCTTATCTCTGCCGTGGGCCACGAAACCGATTGGACCCTGATTGATTTTGTCGCGGATTACCGCGCGCCAACACCAACAGGCGCAGCAGAGGTGGCTGTCCCTGTCCGTGAGGATTGGCTTGAGACGATTGCAGATTATGGCCTACGTATTACGCGCGGACTTCGCCGTAATGTGAATGAGAAAAAGACGGCGCTCTTAGCCGCGCGTTTGCCGAGGCTTGAGGGCGTTATGGCTGCGCCGCAGCAAAGGCTAGATTTAGCCATCGCGCGCTTGCCGAAGCCGGAGCGTTTATTTGAACCTTTGAGGCAGAGATTGGCAGTACAAAGGCTCCCGCCGCTTAAAAGTTTACTCACTGAATTTTCGCGGTCATTGGAATTGACCCTCGCGCGTTTGGCTCCGGCTTTGTCGGCCAGTCAAAACCGTCATGCTATGCGCCTTTCAAATGCGGCTCAACGATTGCGGCCTGAACCGATTGCGCAGAGAATAACCCGGCAATCGCAAAGTCTCACGCAAATCTCTGAACGCACGCAGCTAGCTGTCGAGCGTAAACTGGAACTAGACAGACGCCGCCTCGCAAAAGCCGCGCAACTGCTTGACGCATATAGTTATCAAGGCGTGTTGGAACGCGGCTATGCGCTCGTGCAAAACGAAGAAGGTGAAGTCGTGCGGTCTAAGGGTAAGGTCAAAGCGGGTGAGGGCGTCACGCTGACATTCGCGGATGGTCAGCGTAAGGCGGTTATTGATGGGACGGTCAAAAAGCCGACTAAGCCAGCCTCGAAGAAAACACCTGCAACGCCGCAGGGAGATTTGTTCTAGTTCTCTAGAACTGCAAAACCCCGCTTCACTTTCTTTCCAACTCGCGTTAGACCACATCCATGAACTCATTTTTCCAAGGCACAGGCGAAGCGGTTATCCATTACGGGCCGTCAGATTTTACGATTATGGAAGGCGGGGCCTATGTGACCTGCGCCACAACAGGCGATAGAATCCCGCTCGAAATGCTCCGCTATTGGAACGCCGACAAGCAAGAAGCCTATAAAGACGCGGCGGCGAGCTTAGCGGCGTGGAAGAAGGCGAACGCTTAATGCGGGTTTTTGTGGGTTTAGCTCTGGCATTTGCGATTTCAGGGTCTGCTTGTGCGCAGGAGAATACAGAACAGCCAAAAGCCAAAATAACAAGTGCTGACGAACTTTTTGAAGCTTTAAAGAAAGATGGAGGTGTTCCATCCCATGGCTCCCATAATCAACCGAGGTTACCCGTTTTAGCAATATCTTGTACCGGCGTAGCCCAGCAAGGTGGGGCCGTGCTTTGCCAAACAGCACCAAATGCCAAAGTTAAAGTTGCGCGGTCTGAAAGAGATTTTTACTTCGAAAATGCGGATGAATATGGGCAAATCATTATTGGCTTTGACCGCGATGAGACAAAGAATTTTGTGGAAGTCTCAGGTGACCGCGTAAGTTTTGACATCAAACCTCGAGACTACGATACCTCGCGCATCGACGGACTTCCACCCTCTCAAGTGTCGACTTTCACCGAGGCCCAACTCAAACGTATCCGCAGCTCTTCGGCGCGTAAAAAGACCGGCTTTGCATCTCGTGCCAAAGAGATGGGGTTCAAGAACGGTTTTGACCTGCCCATCAAAGCGGAATTTATCAAAACTACGAATTTCGGGGCGCAGCGTATTCTGAATGGTGAGCCGAAAAAGCCGCATTATGGCGTAGACCTCGCCGCGCCTGTAGGGACACCAATATATGCGCCTGCGGACGGTATTGTCAGCCTCGCCGATGATGATCTTTATTTTGAAGGAGCCATGGTTCTGCTCGATCACGGGCAGGGCTTGATTTCTATGTATCTGCATACGGATGAGATTTTGGTGGAGCCGGGACAGCGTGTCTTACAAGGGCAGCAGATTGCGACGGTTGGGTCAAAAGGCCGCTCGACAGGGCCGCATTTATGCTGGCGTTTAAAGTGGCGCAATCGTAACCTCGACCCGTTACTACTCACGGAGTGGCCCAAAGAGGGCTAACGAGATTATGGTGAAACCAGGCGAAGAATGCCAAACAATGGCGGAAGTCCGCGAAGGCGTAGATGAGCTGGACCGTGAACTTGTCGCGCTGCTCGTAAAGCGCCAAGCCTATATGAGCGCGGCGGGCCGTATCAAAAATGATCGTGACGCCGTTTATGATGCTGAGCGTATCGAAGATGTTGTCAGTAAAGTTCTGGTTGAAGCCCGCAAGCAGGGCCTATCCGAAGACATCGCTGAGCAAGTCTGGCGTAAGCTGATAGAGCGTTGTATCGCTTTTGAATATGGCGAGTGGGATAAGTTGCGCGCGGCGAATAAGCAGAGCGCTTAATTCTTTTTATAAAGCGCCTTCGGCCAGCGGCGATGCACCCAGAACCATTGTGCAGGCGTTTCGCGAATACGGTCTTCGATGAAGCTCGTGACTTGTCTTACGCCACTCATGACATCGGCTTCACGGTTGCCCGTATCTTCGAGCTCCATTGGCTCATAGAAAGTGACAGTAAAATTCGCACCATTCCGCGTCACGGCCATGGGCAGGAGTGGGCGCCCTGTTTTTAGGGCCAAACGTGTTGCGCCTTGGGCCGTCATGGCCTCTTGCCCGAAAAAAGGCACGCTGATGCCCGTATTGAATTTTTGGTCATTCAGCAGGGCAACGCTTTCCCCATTTTTCAAGGCTTCGAGGAGTTCGCGCCCGCCTTTATGGGTGGATTTTTGCACGAGGAATTTGGTGCCGTAACGCTCGCGCTGTTTCCGTACCCTTGCATCAATATAGGGATTGTTGATTTTGCGGTAGGTAATGCGCACGGGTAGGCCAGATTGCGTTAGGACTGTCGCCATAATTTCCCAATTGGCGAAATGCCCCGTGACGATGATAGCAGGGGCATTGGATTTGAATATCTCAAGCCCTTTGACCGTGACGCGGCCATCTTCAAAGGCTTTGATGCGGTGCGTAATCGGGAATTCGGCGAAGGTACGGCCTGTATTATCCCATTGGTCTTTTAGGATTTTTTTGATTTCGCTTTCGGATTTATCAGGGAAGGCAATTTGCAAGCCTGTCTTGGCGATATGATGCTTGCTTGTGAGCGGCCCGATAAGGCGCAAGAGCCAGCCGCCAGAAGCTGAAATCCCGTTAAAGGGAAAGAGTTTAAGGATCAGCCCGACCACGTCATAGGCGAGCGCTTCTAACCGCCATCCGAGTTTCTTCCCAAGGCTCATTTGCGCGGTTTGGACTTTTCGATGATGGGGTGAAGCAGGCGGCGCAGCGTCAGCTCGTCTTCGAATTGTACGGAAACAGGCCAAGCATGGACACCTTTACGGTAGCCTTTGGGCAGGCGGACGTAATCCTTTTCCGTCGTAATCAGCGCCGCTTCATATTCACTGGCGAGCATGAAGAGGCTCTCAATATCCTCATCCTTATATTTGTAATGATCGGCATAGGGCATCTCTT
>JAHDCL010000118.1 GCA_020629875.1 Hellea sp. | reverse complement strand
GTCGCCGCGCAGATGAGATTGTCAAAACCATTGCGGGCCATGCGCCCGACATTGTCACGCTGCAGGAGTTCCGCCGCGGCTCCGCCGAAGATGAGATTGTTGCGGGCCTTAAAAAAGTTGGGCTTAAATTCATCCACATTCCCGAAACCGAAGGTAAAGAAAATACCATCCTCATCGCATCAAAATATGGATTTGACGCAGGACCATTCTTACCGGAACCAAATAACCCGCTCCATTTGCTGGAAGCTTATTTCAGCGCTGAGATGCTTGGCTTTGAACTTTCGCTCATCGCCGTGCACTTCCCACAAAAGAAAGCGCAAATTCCGCTTTTCGAAGCGCTCAAAGAAGACAGTGAGAGCTTGTTAAAAACAAATGCCCTTATCATCGGTGATATGAATTGCGGTATTCCGCATATTGATAGTGACAGCAAAACCTTCCTCGCCACACAATATTACCAAGACCTGTTACAAGCCGGATGGATTGATGCTTGGCGAAGTCGCCATAAAGACGCCCGAGAATTTAGCTGGGTGTCCCCGCGAACAGGCAATCGTTTTCGCTATGATCAAGTCTTATCGAGCCCAATGCTGGATGCGCGTATATACAAAGTGTATTTTGACCATGGCCCTCGAGAAGCGAAAGAGTCAGATCATAGCCTTATAGTGATTGAGGTAACGAAAGAGCAGATATGCAAAACTCGGCCTCAGACTCGCATATAGCGCTTGAAACTGCTCTCGCTTTCCGCTAACAGGCCGCCACGTCAGCGGACTCATAGCTTTGGGTTCGCTTTATTATTGTTAAATGGAGGCCCCGATGGCTGTCCCTAAGAGTAAAATTTCTAATTCACGTCGCGGAATGCGCCGTGCGCATGATAAACTAACTGCTGTCAACTATGTCGAAGACAAGGATAGCGGAGAGCTACGTCGTCAGCACCACATTGACCTGAAATCAGGCATGTATCGTGGTCGTCAGGTTCTAACACCTAAAGACTAGCGATTTTATACACTATTACTGGAGGACCCACCCATGGTCGAGATTGAGGAAATTTTCGCCAGGGAAATCCTGGATAGTCGCGGAAACCCTACATTAGAAGTAGACATTAGCCTCTCCGATGGGGCTTTTGGTCGTGCTGCCGTGCCGTCTGGCGCGTCAACAGGTAAGCACGAAGCTGTTGAACTGCGTGATGGCGACAAATCCCGCTATCTTGGCAAAGGCGTTCTGAAAGCCGTCTCTAATGTTAATACAATCATTGCTGATGAGCTTTTCGGTCTGGATGCAGAGAATCAACGCGGGATCGACGCAATTCTCATCGCGCTGGACGGAACTGAGAATAAGGGCAAATTAGGCGCCAATGCTATGCTTGGCGTTTCGCTAGCCCTCGCCAAAGCCGTCGCCCAATCTATGGGCACGCCGCTTTACCGCTATGTTGGCGGCGCCAATGCTCGCACACTCCCTGTCCCTATGATGAATATCATTAATGGCGGAGAGCACGCCGATAACCCCATCGACGTACAAGAATTTATGATCATGCCGGTTGGGGCGGAAAGCTTCTCAGAGGCGCTTCGTTGCGGCGCAGAAATTTTCCACGCCCTGAAGGCGAAACTCAAAGCCGATGGTCACAACACAAATGTTGGCGACGAAGGCGGCTTTGCACCTAACCTTGATGGCTCTAAACATGCGCTAGACTATATTATGAGCGCAATCGAAGCGGCAGGCTATAAGCCCGGCGAAGACGTTTTCCTCGCTATGGATGTGGCCGCGACAGAATTTTACGACGGAAAACACTACAACCTCAAAGGCGAAGGCAAGACCCTCACCTCTGAGCAAATGGTAGATTACCTTGCCGATTTAGCCGCGAATTATCCGATTATTTCCATCGAAGACGGCATGTCTGAAGATGATTGGGACGGCTGGGTTGCCCTAAACGCCAAGATTGGCGGATCCTGCCAGCTGGTTGGCGATGATTTATTCGTGACCAACCCAAAGCGCCTGAAGACAGGTATTGAGAAGCAAGCGGCCAATTCGATCCTCGTTAAAGTCAATCAGATTGGGACTTTGTCCGAAACGCTCGATGCCGTCGATATGGCCCACCGCGCTGGATTTACAGCCGTGATGAGCCACCGCTCTGGTGAAACGGCTGATCATACGATTGCAGATCTCGCCGTGGCAACGAATTGCGGACAAATTAAAACAGGTTCGCTCGCGCGTTCTGACCGTCTCGCGAAATATAATCAGCTTCTACGGATTGAAGAGCAATTAGGCGAGATGGCGCATTACGCCGGGCGCTCAGTGTTGCCAAAAGGTTATTCTTAACCCATTCCTAACCATAGTGCGGCTATTGCCGCCCTATGGAACGCCTCAAACATATTCGTAGCAAATGGCCGCTTTTCGCGCTCATTACGCTCTATATATATTTGGCTTTTCATGCCTTTTCCGGATCCCAAGGGCTTATGCGTTGGGTTGACTACGAGAAAGATATTGAACGCAAAGAAGCGCGTCTTGCTGCGGTCATAGCCAAACGCGAAGCCTTAGAAGCGCATGCGGCGAGCTTAAAAGCCTCGCAGTTAGATCTTGACGCGCTCGATATCAAATCGCGAGAAATGCTATTTGTTTCGCATCCGAAGGAAAAGACGATTTGGCTTGACCAAACCCCATAAAAAGGACCATAAGGCGGCTCACATTCCTCGCGCATGTCATGATTATTTCGTATGCGTAATAAATACAGTGAGTTTGATTGATGGCGGCAAAAAAGACAGCAAAAAAAGCAAAGCTCTTGAAAACTGATAAGGACGAACTCCTTAAATATTATCGAGATATGCTTCTCATCCGCCGCTTCGAAGAAAAAGCTGGCCAACTTTACGGCATGGGTCAAATTGCAGGATTTTGTCACCTTTATATTGGCCAGGAGGCTGTCGTAGTCGGTGCCCGTGCAGGGATGATCGAAGGCGACCAAATGATCACGGGTTATCGCGACCACGGTCATATGCTCGCTTGCGGCATGACAAGCCGGGGCGTTATGGCAGAGCTAACCGGCCGCTCAGGCGGTTACTCCCGCGGTAAAGGCGGCTCTATGCATATGTTCTCAACCGAGAAGCATTTTTATGGCGGACACGGTATTGTTGGCGCGCAAGTGCCGATTGGTGCGGGCCTAGCCCTCGCAAATAAATATACAGGCAATGGCAATGTCTCCCTCGCCTTTTTTGGCGACGGCGCGTCGAACCAAGGCCAAGTCTATGAGGCCTTTAACATGGCCAAGCTCTGGGACCTGCCCGTTGTCTTTGTGATTGAAAATAACCAATATGCGATGGGCACTTCGGTTCAGCGTTCCTCTGCCGAGACAGAACTTTATAAGCGCGGCTCAAGTTTTGAAATCAAGGGAATTCAAGTTGACGGCATGAACGTCCTTGAGGTGCGCGACGCTGCTCGCAAAGCCATCAAACATGCCCGTGATGGCAAAGGCCCGATGATTCTTGAAATGAAGACTTATCGTTATCGTGGCCACTCAATGTCTGACCCGGCTAAGTATCGCTCGCGGGATGAAGTGACCAAGACCCGCAGCGAACGCGACCCCATTGATATGGCCAAAGCTCGCCTACTAGACGAAAAATGGGTCACCGAAGATGAGCTGAAAGCCATTGATAAAGAGATTAAAGCTATCGTTGTCGACTCCGCTGAATTTGCACAAACCAGCCCTGAGCCAGATCCGTCAGAGCTTTACACAGATGTACTGCTAGAGGC
>JAHDCL010000117.1 GCA_020629875.1 Hellea sp. | reverse complement strand
GTGACCACCCCAAACATATCCGCATCACGGATGTACCTTCCTAGTCTGATTGGCTGGTGCCGAACACACGAAAACGCCTCATCGCAAGATGAGGGTTTTCCGTATATAGAAACGTTATGACGCCCGAACTCCTAGAACGCGACTGGCTCTCTTTGCGCTATTGGCTGCAAAGATGCGTTTTGCCGAGCGCTATCGTGCTGCTGATTATATTAGGTTTAATACGGGTCTTTGATCCCGAAGTCGTTAGTCTCAATCATAAAGCCGTTATTATCGGGTTTTTTGTCTTTTACTTCATCCTCGTGCGCGGGGGGCATATTCTAATGATACGCTCCATGCATTTTGATATGAAGCGCCGTTATAAAGACGCTTACAGCGAAAGGCTCGCTTACCTGCCCGTTGGCCAAATGAAGCGGCGTAATATCGGCTTCACACTCGCGCGGATAAAACGCGAATTGATTGACCTTCAGGCTAAGCCAAAACACTAGACGCTTTGCGCGGCCTATGTTACGTCCGCGATATGTTGAATAGCGCCATCATAATACGAATTATTGGCCCGGTAAGCTAAAGGCTTATCGGGATAATGACGCCTGACTTTCAACACCCAATTTCGAGACAGATATGACCGAGACGAAACGCGATTACCGCGACACCCTTTTCCTTCCTAAAACCGATTTCCCTATGCGGGCGGGCCTCCCCAAGAAAGAGCCGGAATGGCTCGAACGCTGGAATAAAATTGGCCTTTATGAGCGCCTGCGTGAGCAGTCCAAAGGCAAGCCGCAATATTGCCTGCATGACGGGCCGCCCTATGCCAATGGCCATATTCATATGGGTACGGCGCTAAATAAAATCCTTAAAGACATCGTCAATCGCTCGCATCAAATGCTGGGCATGGACGCCAATTATGTGCCGGGCTGGGATTGTCACGGCCTGCCGATTGAATGGAAAGTCGAAGAAGAATTTCGCGGCAAAGGCCGCAGCAAAGATGAAGTCAGCGGGCCGGAATTCCGCACACGTTGCCGCGAATATGCGAGTGAGTGGCTCGACGTGCAGCGCGAAGAATTTAAACGCCTCGGCGTGGTCGGTGATTGGGAGAATCCCTATAAGACGATGAACTTTCAGTCTGAGGCAGACATCTGCGGCGAGCTCTTAAAAATCGCCAAAACAGGGCAGCTCTATAGAGGCTCAAAACCCATCATGTGGAGCCCCGTCGAGCAGACGGCTCTGGCTGAGGCCGAAGTTGAATATGCGGATAGAAAAGCGACGCAAATTTATGTACGTTTTCCAGTAAGTGGTTGGGCAGCTACAACAAACCTAACCAACAAACCTGTCGTTCCGGAACTAGAGGTAGCGCAAAAAGCGCAATTTGCAGAACTCGAGGCCATTGAGGCAGAGGATAATAGACTTAAATCAACCTACAGGGATAACACCTATGTAGTAATCTGGACGACGACACCATGGACTATTCCCGCGAACCGTGCAGTGTCTTACTCTCGTAATATTTCTTATGGTTTGTATAGGATTGAAGCCTTGGCTGATCCTGGCTTTCCCTTGGGTCAAAAAGTTGGCGATAAACTTATCGTGGCCGATAAACTTTGGTCAGATGTTGCAGCGGCATCTCATATCATAGAACACAAGCGTTTATCGGATGTTAGTCCCCAATTTTTGGATACTATGGATCTGGACCATCCGCTCAAAAACATGGCGGATGCCGAAGGCAAATATGATTTCCCCGTACCGCTTCTCGAAGGCTCTCACGTCACGGCTGATGCGGGTACGGGTTTTGTCCATACCGCGCCGAGCCATGGTGAGGATGACTATGTTGTTTGGATTTCCAATCAAAAGAAGCTCGAAAGTCTGGGCGTTGACCCTGTCGTCCCGATGACGCTGGACGATGCGGGCTGCTACACCGACATCATGCCGACCCGTTTCCAAGGACTCGATGTTATCCGCACAAGCGGAAAGAAACGCGGGCAAGACGGCAAAGCCAATGGCGAAGTCCTGAAAGCTTTGGTTGAATGCGGCAACCTCTTGGCGCGGGGTATGCTAACCCTGCGTGACGCGCATAGCTGGCGGTCTAAAGCCCCCGTCATTCGCCGCGCCACGCCGCAATGGTTTGTCTCGATGAGCAGTGGTGGATTGCGCGACAAAGCGACTGCCCAAATCGAAAAGACAAAATTCTGGCCTGATCGCGGGCGTAACCGTATCGGCACTATGGTCGCCGACCGTCCTGACTGGCTCATCTCGCGTCAGCGGAATTGGGGCGTGCCTATTACCCTCATCGTTGGCCCGAATGGAGAACTTCATACAGAGCGCGATGACGCGGACGCGATTAATGCGCGTATCCTTGCTGCCGTTGAAAAAGTCGGTGTGGATGGCTGGTTCGAAACCCCGCTTGAGGATTTCATGCCTGACAACAATGAAGGCTGGAGCAAGGTCACAGATATTCTCGATGTCTGGTTTGACTCGGGCTCGACCCATGCCTTCTGTTTAAAGCGCCGTGACGATCTCAAAGACCGCGCCGACCTCTACCTCGAAGGTTCCGACCAACATCGCGGATGGTTCCAAAGCTCACTTCTTGAGAGCTGCGCGGTGTATGGCGAAGCGCCATACGATGGCGTACTGACTCACGGCTTTGTCGTCGATGAGAAGGGCCTGAAAATGTCCAAATCGCTCGGCAACACGATGAGCCCCGAAGATATCTCCAAACAATATGGCGCAGAAATCATGCGCATCTGGACGGCGTCTTCTGATTGGGCGAATGATCTAAAAATCGGCCGCGAGATTATCCAAACCAATGTTGATGCTTATCGCAAACTCCGCAACACGCTGCGCTATATGATTGGCGCGCTGGATGGTTATGACGAAGCGGGCGCCGTGGATTATGCCGATATGCCCGCCCTCGAAAAATGGGTGCTGCACCGTCTCGCGGAAATCACGGCTGAGCATGAAAAAGCTGTGCGCGATCATGACCATAAAAAGATTTTCAGCACATTATTTAATTTCTGTACGGTGGATCTTTCGGCCTTTTATTTCGATATCCGCAAAGACGCGCTTTATTGTGATCCGTTGAATTCCACGCGGCGTAGAGCGTGTAGGACTGTCATCAATGAAGTTTTTCAGCGCCTGACAACATGGCTCGCCCCCATCATGTGCTTCACCATGGAAGAAGTCTGGCAAGCCCGCTATCCGAGCGAAGATAAATCCGTGCATATGGAATTATTCAGGGAGGCTCCGGAAGCTTGGCTCAATGCTGGCCTCGCCGCAAAGATTGAAACCATACGCGCCTTTAGAGCGGTCGCCTCCGAAGCCATTGAACCTCTGCGCAAGGAGAAGGTCATTAAATCCAGTCTCGAAGCGCGCGTCACAGCCCCTGCAGATGAGAGACTTGCGAGCGCTTTGACGGCATTGGGGATTACGCGTCAGGAAATCTATGCGGATGCCTCTGATCCAAATGATACCCTCGCGGATTATCTTATTGTTAGCGATGTTGAACTTAGTAGCAAAACGTCTGAAATCACTATCAGCGATCTTAAGACCCAAGCGGGTTATGTGAAATGCGAACGCAGCTGGAAATATTTCAAAGGCGAGGGTGATATCACGCCGAGGGATAAGGCCGCGGTAGAAGCGTTTGAGCAAAATTAGATATTCTGTCATTCCGCCGCTGCTTCGCAGCGAGACGGAATGACCGCGGTGTGCTGCTCGCAAAAACGTCATTGTCTTTTGAACGCGTTCTGCGGATACTATTCAACACTTCAAAGAGGCTGATTTATGCGTATTCAATTTA
>JAHDCL010000029.1 GCA_020629875.1 Hellea sp. | reverse complement strand
AGGGCAGATTTTTTTGGAAATTTAGGGTGTGGCCCGACGGGGATACCACGGCCATTATCAGCAACGGAGAGAATGCCTTCCGCATTTAATTCCACCTCAATACGGGTGGCATGACCCGCGACAGCTTCGTCCATGGAGTTATCAATGACTTCGGCAAAAAGGTGATGTAAGGCGCGATCATCCGTGCCGCCAATATACATGCCGGGGCGCAGGCGCACAGGTTCAAGGCCTTCAAGAACCTGAATCGAACTAGCATCATATTTATCTGTCATTATGGCGGTCTGTTTGGAGTAAAAAGTGAATCAGTCGCCAATATGAATCATCCACCCACAGGCGCAAGGGTTTTATCCGTCCGTCCACAGAATACGCGCGGATTCGTAATTGTTGGGTAATGTGGTCTCGGCAAATAATGCATTATAGGCGGCCAAAACACTCTTGGAGTGGCGAGCTTGTTGCTTCTCAATATCTTTTAATTTTTTTGCGCCAAATTGATTTAAGAATTGGCTTTGGTAATATTGGGGTGTGTCTTGCAAGCTCTTGCCTGTCAGTCCGAGCAAACGCTCCCAGAGCTGTAGGTTAGAATAAAATAAAATGCTTTCCTGCAATCCCTCAGCCTTACGGCCCAAAATACGATAACAATTTTCCGTATATTCCGCCTGCATCAGGCCGCCGGGGCGGAGCTTAGAATTATAGTGATCTGGTGCGGTGCCGCTAATGCGCTGGCTTTCGATAAGCTCCCACATGGATTTGGCGTCGGCGAGAAACTGAGTTTCCTCGCGCGGCTGAGCTAAGATATCATCACGAATGGCCATGACCTTTTTGCCGAGCGCTTTATCGCCCGCCACAATACGAGAATGCGCAAGCGCAATATGTTCCCAATTATGAGCGCGGTTTTGATGATGCTCGCGAAAGCTGGAGAGTTTGACCGCGGGAGGGCCAGAGCGCCCAGAGGGACGCAGGCGCATATCCAGCTCATAGGCAATGCCCTCTGAAAGCTTGGCCGTGAGCGTCGTGCGCAGGCGGCGGACAATTTTCTGAGTTATTTCGGGGTCAGCTGCGTCATCAAATATAAAGACCAGGTCAATATCAGAGAGCGGTGCCATGCGAGATGTACCCATTTTGCCGAGGCCTAATACGGTCATTTGAAGGTCTGCAATTTCCAAATCATCTGCGACTATTTTTAAGGCTGCTTCGAGGGTCATATCCGCGAGGGTGGTGAGCTGGTTCTGTAGCGCCGCAGCTTTGCCGCCCTCATTTAAAAATGCGGTATAATGAATGAACAGGTTTTCATTCACGAAACGCCGGAGACGTTCCAGCCGCGTTTCATAATCCAGGGACTGGAAAATAAAGGATGTATCCATCTCATTTTGCGGGGAGAGGAACACGTCAATAATATGCGGAGATTGCTCAAGTAAAACCGTCATATGGGGCGAGTAAAGAAGCGGCGGTATCAAGGCGTCTAGTAAGTTTTGATTACGGGATAAGAGATGTAAATATTGCTCAGACCGTGAGAGGGCTGAGAAGAATTGATTTATGCGCATTATGGCATCATCCGATGCCGCGGAAGATTTAAATATCTGCTCCAAAAGGGCTTGGCCGAGGGATTGAAAGTTCTGGCGGCTGTTTAAGCGCGGGAAAAGTCCATCCATCCAGTTCTGCGCAATCTCTTTTGCTGCGGGAGCCAAGGCATTGAAGTTGGCGTCAAAATCATCTGCGGGCGCTTCTTCAGCTTCATCAATCTCGAAGGCTTTTTGAAATTCAGTGTTCACGAAGCGGCGCGTGTTTTCGATGTTTTGGCAGTAATCTTGCCAATCTGTTTCGCCTAAGAGCGTCATGATGCTTTGAATGGCGTGGTCAGAGCTCGGCACAATGTGTGTCTGTTCATTCCCGAGCATTTGGATAGCGTTTTCAAGTCGGCGCAATTTTATATAACTTGCCGATAGCTCTTTGCTGATGCCTTCATCCATATGCCCAATATCTGCTAATTGGGCCAAAGCTTCGAGTGTGTTGGGTGTGCGCAGTTCATATTGTTTTCCGCCCCAGACAAGCTGCTGGGCATTAGCGATAAATTCTATTTCCCTTATCCCGCCGCTCCCAAGTTTGACGTTAAAGCCAATAGCATCCGAAGTAATCGGTTCTGGCGCGGCGCGTTGTTGGCGCAGGGCAGGGTGCTCAAGGTTGATACGGGACTTTAAATGGGCGAGCTCATCTAGCGCGCGGAAGTCGAGGTTCTGCCGCCAAATAAATGGCGTGATATTTTGTAAAAACTGTTCCCCGACATCCTGATCACCTGCAATGACGCGGGCCTTCATTAAGGCCAAGCGATGCCAGGGCAGGGCGCGAAAGAAGTAAAACTCTTGGGCCATATCCGTGGACATAGAGAGCTGACTTGCGGAGCTTTCGGGCCTTAGCCGCCAATCTACGCGCCAGATAAAATCTGGACTGTTGCGTGGTTTTAAAATCTGCCCCATTGTTTTGAGGACCTTATTAACAACGTAACTTTGCCCCATGTGCTTCGGTACAGGCAGTATGTCTGGATCGTAATAAGCAATAAGGTCTACGTCAGAACTAAAATTCAAATCCAGCCCGCCTAATTTACCGAGCCCCAAAATGAAGAGGCCCGGAACTTGCTGGGGTAATTGTTTAAGCTTCAGTGATTTGGCTTCGACATGCCACGCCGATTGTAGCGCAACGTCGATGGACCGGGCTGCAAATTCACTTTGTAAATTACCAAGAGGCTTGAATCCTGCTTCGTCTTGAAGTGACAAGGCGCTCCAGCCCAGCGCGAAGCGCCGCTTAAGTTCCAGCAGTCTTTGCGGCGTGTCGGGGCTATTGGGGGCTAAATCCGAGAGCGCGTCAAAAGCTTCTTGGGCGCATCTAGATGTTGGCACCCCATAGTCTTCTATCAGCCCCGATAAATAAGGGCTGGCTGAGAGTGTTTTCGCGAGACTATCGCTTAGAATAGTAGACGCACCACGACGCGGCCTGTGTGACGAATAAATCCGTCACGAATATCGCTATCAAAGTCAAATCCAATAGAAGAATATGCGGAACCAGCTGCAACGCTAAAACCAAGAACAAAGCCGCTATCCGGGAAGAGTAGCGCCTGTAACTGAGCGGTTTCAGAGCTGAATGTTTGCCCTGCGGCATCCGTAAGGCCCGTAAAGCGGAAGCTTGTATTTACAGGGTCGTTTAGGAACTCATGGCGATAGCCTGCGCGGATTGAAGGACGGATCCACGTTCTCTTGCCTTGGAATTTTGCGCCGAAGTTAAACATCGCTGTGGCTGAGCCTGTTTCGCTCGTGCGCTCGTCAACATCCAGAGCTACGCCCGCATCCCCCGTTTCCGAATAGGCTTTCTCCGACAGACGCAGATAGTCGAGGCTGACTGTTGGGCGGAACCAGAACTTATCACTTAATTCCACATCATAACCAGCGCGTACGGAGCCATTCACATGCGTGCCTGACCAATCACCTTCTGCTTCGCCGCTAAAGGTGTTGATGCGGACACGGCGATTTTGTTCAAAATCATTATATCCGCCGCCCGCATAGGCTTCGATACCGAGATTACCGCTAGCCCATCCGGCATAAGCGCCAGCTTGGATGGTCACGACGTCCAGAGGTTCGTCAATGCCCACGACATCCTCGATTTCTGTCGATGCGAAGCCCAAATTGACACCCACCGCGTGAAACGGTCCTATGGCTGAATCCAGACCGGCTGAAAAACCAAATCCATGTCCTCTATATTGTTCTGATAGCCCAGCAAGATCACGATCTGCAAAATAAGCAAACTCTTGTAACCACGCGCCGCCCGGCTTGTCGGGCGAACGTCGGACGGAGTCCAAATGGTTCGAAACCGCACCCGTCGCGCCATCTACGTTAGCGATTACAAATTGTCGGGCCGCTGCAGAAAATTCAGGCAAAATCTGATTGTAAGCAGCATTAAAATCGCTTTGCGAGGTAATATTTGCAAAAGCGTCGCCGAGGTCAGAGTTGCTCCGCAAGGCTTGAATAGCGGGTGCATAGGCGAGGCTCTGAACTTGATCAAGGCCAAGCTCTTCTGCGTTCCTCAGGTCCAAGGTGATCACGAGGTCATTACCAATTACATCGTAACTGGAGTTAAAAAGGTAAGGTGACTCCTCGGACGCTAGTGTTGCCAACTCACCGATAGTCAGCGACCCACCTGCCTGCGCAATTGTGAACGCTGTTTGGTCAACACCCACGACATTTGTCAAGGTCGGGGCGATAGTGGCCCCATCTTCAAAAGTTATATCTCCAGTGGAGACGAGCGCTGAGGCTTCGCCCGCAGTTCCGTCAAGGACCGGACTGAAGGTTGATGTGCTATCGAAGTTTGCGTTAGTCACCGGAACAATTCCAGCGGAGGTAAGGGCTAAGGTACTGCTATCTGCAACTGCGATTTCGAGGCCGCCTTGATTGGTAATCGTGCCGCGGTAAGTAGAGCTACCCGAAAGCGAGAGCGTGTCGTTGCCTGTTCCAAAATCTACGTTGCCAGCGATTAGTCCAGCCGTTGAGGTTAAGATATCATCCCCGCTACCTAAAAGGATATCACCGATTGTGCTGGGGTCTGCGGGCGTTACCTCATCATCCGGATCGGTGTCCTCTGCGCGGCTTTGCGTAAAGGTAAAGCCGTCAATATTTTGAGAAGCATCAAGGGCAATGAGAGAAAAATCTAATGCGGCCTCGCCTGTGCTATCCGATGTTCGTCCTAGGGCGCTGATATTACCTGTATTGGTGAGGCTAGTAAGCGTCCCAGACTGATCTTGAATAGCGATAGCTTCGCCAGTTCGGCCCACGAGGATTGCGCTAATAACGCCGCTATTTGTGATGGAGCTGAGCTCAGCCGAGGCTTCGATATCAATCGCAGTGGCGAGAACGCTTGTAATAGGCGTCGTTGGGTTGTCAGGGTCTTCATAAACAAGATCCGCCGCTTCGCTGGATGTTGCCAGGATAACACCAGAGTTATTGATGCGGTCAGCGATGGTGTTGGATCCTAAAATAATCACCCGTGCATGGCCGTCTCCGGGAGTTAACAGGACGCCATCAGGGTCGTCATTTTCAAATCTTTCAACTGGCGATACGAAGGTCGTAGCAGTCATTGACCCTGTATTGTTGATCCCTCCAGTGAAGGTAACGTCAGCGGTTGAAAATACCGTCGCATCGATATCATCGTAAACGCCATTAGCCTGCAGAGCGCCCTGATTGACAAAGGCGTATTGTAAGTTCTCATTGAAGCCTTCGGCGTCGGGGTCCGTGATAGCACCTACGCGGCCAATAGCGATGGGCGTGCCGTTTCCGTTGATGAGAACAGCAGGGGCCGATCCGCTTTGCACTATTCTTCCAGCAGTACCTATTTGTTGTATTAAGTTGCCATCATCGTCAAATGTTTGATTGCCATCTGCATCAAGCACATCATCAATGCTGTCATCAATATATACGCCGCCGTCAATATTGGCGCTGATACTAATGGCTGATCCAGCTTGTAGCAGATCTTCCGCGCCTAAGCTGTCTCGACCGGCAGCTCCCGTCGTGTCGTCAGAAAGGCCAGGGCGGTTTGAGAAGCGGTATCCTGTATTTGTAATTGCTCCTGAGCTACTAAAACCGCCTTGAATGTCCGCATCAATATTGATGGCTTGCGCGCCTAAACCTGTCGTGGTGATATTACCGTCTTGCGCAAAATTTCCGCTTATTCCGGAGGCGACATTGATCCCAGTGGCGTTATCCCCGCGCACGCTCATGGCGCCGTCATAGGACAAGTTACCTGTTAGGCCATTTTGCGCCATGCTTGTGTTTGTGAGATTAATACCAAAACTATCATTGCCTTCTATGTCGATGACAGAGGTTGAGGCCAATTCAACATTACCTTCAAAAGGTGATGCTCCTGAAATTAGAATGCCCGTACGGCCCGTGCCTTCTGCAAAGGCACCGTCGACGATGTTGTCGCCGTCTATATCTTCGCCGGTGAAATCTTCATTAATTCTAATCGTACCGCTATGCGAATAATTTCGGTCAGCGCCCCCTTCGAGTAGCACGCCCGTGGCATTGTCAACATCTGTAATTGAGATTAAGCCTGCGTTACTAATATCGTTATCAGAGTTGAGGGTGAGGGCTGGCCCCTCATTTTCCAGCGTGATTGAACCGCCGCTATCAATCGTGACGTCTTCTCCGTTTGTTTCTACCGGAGTTGTTTGGGCGTCACTGATGGTTGTCTGTGCGAGAGCTGCGGGCCCATAAGCGAACATCATAGCGGCCCCGCTGACACTGCTCAATAAGAGCTTCGATGCGCGGAATTTGGACGTAAGTGTCGTCATACGGAAAACCCATAGGTAATTGGAGCCTGTAGGGCCCATAGAATCCTCATCGTTGTAACCATAAATATGACGCAAGCCAATGAAAGAATTGTTAGATTCCAGAAGGATTACAGTGCTAATAGGCTGCGTAGGAACGGGCTTGCAAATTCTCTTCGCTCATGCGACCTCGGCGGAATGAAAAAGACGCTCCTTATATATGCTCTGGCAATACCTGTGCTCATGGTTTTATTGGATCAATGGAGCAAATATGCAGTGATTCAGTCCTTTGATGTTCCGATGAACATTTGTGAAGAAAACCTACGGCCTGGCGTTGAGCATAAAGTCCCAGGGCCCATGGACATTTCGCTGGTCTGCAACCCAGGCATAAGCTGGGGAATGTTGCAGGGAGATAGCCCCACAAAGCGGTGGTTGTTGACAGCTTTTGCCTTTATAATGAGTGGGGTGCTTGTCTATGCGCTGACCCAAAGTAAGGATCGTCTTACAAAGCTTTCCATCGCCTTGATTATCAGCGGGGCCGTTGGGAACGGAATTGACCGCTTTTTCTTCGGGGCTGTGACAGATTTTATCAACTTTGGCGAAATCGGGTTTCACTGGGTCTTCAACATCGCTGATAGCGCCATAACCTGTGGGGTCATCGGACTCTTGCTGGCCAGCTTCTTTGTGCGGTCCGATTCAGAAGCGGTAGAGAAGTAGCTTCTTTACCCGCCGGGCGGGTCCAATGTGGATATAATATTTTAAGCCTTGGCTTTCTCGAATGCTCCAGGGGCGCTATGATGTGAGTAGGGATAAATATGCTCAATAAACTTATCGCATTAGGATTGCTGTTAGGGCTTGCCGTCGGGCTCGGCGCAGCCGCAACAGAAAATCCTCTACTACAGGCGATTGCGAGAGAGTCTGCACCGCTTGGGAAGTTATTTATCAACGCCATCAAAATGGTTGTCATTCCGCTCGTGGTCTCGGTTATTTTTGCGTCTATTGCGCGATTGGGTGATATAGGTAAGCTTGGCAAAATCGGCGGCATGACGCTCGCGTTTTATTGGGTAACACTGATACCCGCGATTATCATTGGGATGGCGGTTACGAGCTTTGGGCTCCGATTCGCCCCTGATATCGCTACGCCCCAAGTCGATGGCGCGGCGATACCTAAATTACGTAGTCTTACAGATTTTATTGTGAGCCTGATACCACCCAACCCAATCGCGGCCGCTGCCGAGGGAGCTATTTTACCCCTGATTGTCTTCACTGCATTATTTGCGGCGGCAGCTGGAACTCTGGCCAAGGAACGACGAAACCGCATGGTGACAGCGGCAGAAGATGTAAGCCAGGCCCTCATCAAACTTGTGTGGTGGGTATTATATACTGCACCCATCGGAATTTTCGGATTAATTGCGCCTGCCACCGCCCTGATGGGGTGGGGGCTCGTTCAAAGCCTGGGTATTTTTATTGTATGCGTGTTTGTGGCTTTATTACTTTTTGTGACGCTCATCTATTTGCCGGCGCTGATATTTTTGGGGAAGATGCGCCCCACACGTTTTTTCAAAGGGACATTAGGGGCGGCGTCCGTGGCCTTTTCGACTACCAGCACCGCGGCAGCCATTCCCGTCTCCTTAGAAGAGAGTACCAAAAACTTAGGCGTGTCAGAGACAATAGCTGACTTGGTTATTCCCTTGGGCGCTTCAATGTACCGACCAGGGAGCGCTTTATTCCAAGCGGCAGCCATCGTCTTCTTAGCCCATGTTTATAATGTTCCTATCGCAATAGGAGCTGTTGGGAGCGTGATTTTCGCAACCTTCCTTGTTTCGCTTACAGTAGCGCCTGTTCCGTCTTCAGGCGTCGTAACAATGGCGCCGGCCTTAGACGCCATAGGCGTTCCGGTTGTTGGGTTAGCTCTAATTCTTGGTATCGACCGTATCCCAGATATGATGCGGAGCTGCGTAAACGTCTTAGGGCAAATTTCCGCCGCTGTAATTATTGATAAGAATACTGGGTCAGAGCGTGCAAAGAAGACTAAAGTCTAAGGTGTTCAACGTTGACTGACCTGCTAAAGCTGACGATAGTTGGATGATGAAGTCACACCTTTTCATATCTTTTGGCCTTTTGATTGCGGCTATATTTTTCATGCGCGGTCTAGAAGCTTTAGCTGAGCCGGGTCTTGGGCTGCGCGAAGTCTATATTTTAGGCGGTTTTCTGGTCGCGGGTCTTTTGATTCACGCCGGATGGAAAGAACGCAAAGCTCGCTAGGCGCATCTTAGACTAAAGTCTCCCTACCTTTCGTTAATGATTTGGCCGAGATTTACTCTCGGGTAATCCCGATTCAATTCGCCGATAAACACAAACAAAAACAGGGGAGGTAGATTTGGCAACAACAGTTAAAGAAGACGCAGCGGGATATTGGAGGGCCACTATACGGCTGACGATATCGCTGCTCGTCATATGGTTTCTCGTATCTTACGGAGCGGGAATCTTATTCAGAGAAGCACTTGATAATTTATCAATAGGTGGCGCGCCGCTGGGCTTCTGGTTCGCGCAGAATGGTTCAATTTACGTATTTCTGGCTCTCATCGTGGTCTATTGCCGCAAGATGACCCAATACGAGAAAAAATTCGGGATTAAGGGGTAACGTCATGGATCAGACTTTCTGGACATATTTTTTCGTTATACTGACCTTTGGTCTGTATATTGGCATCGCCATTTGGTCTCGCGCAGGTTCTACAGAAGAGTTTTACGTCGCGGGTCATGATGTTCATCCAACGGTGAACGGAATGGCGACAGCGGCTGACTGGATGTCAGCGGCTTCATTCCTATCCATGGCGGGCTTGATTGCTTTCCTTGGATATGGTGGTTCGGTTTACCTTATGGGCTGGACAGGCGGTTACGTTCTGCTGGCCTTGCTTTTAGCACCGTTCTTGCGAGAATTCGGCAAATTCACCGTGCCAGATTTTGTGGGGGATAGATATTACTCCAAAGTTGCCAGGGTGATCGCCGTTGTTTGCGCACTTTTTGTGTCCTTCACATATATTGCAGGGCAAATGAAAGGCGTGGGCGTGGCCTTTTCGGGCTTCTTGGGCGTTCCCTTTAATGTCGGCATCCTGATTGGTATGGCCATCGTATTTGTTTACGCTGTTATGGGCGGGATGAAAGGTATTACCTATACGCAGGTCGCGCAGTATGTTGTGCTAATCTTTGCGTACACAGTTCCCGCGATCTTCATGTCGCTTGCGATTACGGGTAACCCTATTCCTCAGCTTGGGTTCATTGGAAATGCCGCCGGAACGGATGTGAGTATGTTAACCAAACTCAATACCGTTGTGACGGATCTTGGCTTTACGGAATATACATCGACGACCAAGTCTAAGATGGACGTCTTTTGTATTACTGCCGCCTTGATGTTTGGTACCGCCGGTTTGCCTCACGTTATTATTCGCTTTTTCACAGTAAGTTCTGCGCAAGCCGCGCGAAAATCTGCTGGTTGGGCGCTTATGTTTATCGCGTGTCTTTATACCGTCGCGCCAGCCGTGGGTGCCTTTGCGCGGATGAACTTTATCGATACCGTCAATGAAGCTGTCTATATTCAAGATGGTGAAAATTACGAAGAGCGTGCTGCGGCTATCCTAGCTGATGGCGGTAAGCCTGTCCCCGTCTGGTATAAAGACTGGGAGAAAACAGGTCTTCTAAAATATGACGATAAGAACGGCGATGGTATCATGCAGTATCGTGGCCCGAAGTCGGCAGATGGCATTGCCAATGAAGTTGTTCCTAACCGAGATATTTTCGTTCTTGCCAACCCGCAAATTGCTAAGCTTCCTGGCTGGGTGGTCGGGCTTGTCGTTGCTGGCGGGCTTGCGGCGGCTCTCTCAACCGCGGCGGGTCTTCTCATGGTGATTAGTTCTGCGGTCAGTCATGACCTGATGAAGCGGACCTTTAAGCCAGATATGTCGGAAAAACAGGAAATGGCGGTGGCCCGTATCGCTGCAGCAATCGCGGTGCTCTGTGCCGGGTTACTGGGAATTTTCGCCTCTTCCTTACCCTTTGTGGCGCAGGTGGTCGCCTTCGCCTTCGGTTTGGCCGCGGCCTCACTTTTCCCCATCATCTTCCTCGGAATTTTTTGGAAGCGGATGAATAAGGAAGGCGCGATTGCAGCCATGCTTGTCGGCCTGGTGACTACATTTAGCTATATCTATTACTTTAAGTTTGGTGGTGGTACAGCGGATCAGTGGTTCATGGGTGTATCGCCCGAGGGTATCGGATTTGTCTTCATGTGGCTCGCAGCTGCGGTGGGTATGATTGTCTCTATCATGACACCGGCGCCGCCTCAGGAAATCCAAGACCTTGTTCAGGATATCCGCATCCCAGGGCAGCGTAAGTCTCACGGCATGGCCGAAGGGGGTATGGCGCCTGCAGAATAGACGTCCCCAAGATGTCAACCAACTGGCCGCGTCTCGTAGAGATGCGGCCTTTTTTATTGAATTACGACTTTAGGCGAGATTGCTTTGCGGGGAGTTATTGCACATAGTAGAAGCTGTAAGGATTACCTATGCCCGTATGGCTCATTATTGCTGTTACAACGCTCTATGTATTGGGGCTGTTTTATATCGCCTGGAAGGGTGATAAAGACGCAAAAAATAATACGGAATTAGGGCCGCTAAGTGGTGTCGGTTATGCTTTGGCCCTTGCAGTCTATTGTACTTCCTGGACATATTTTGGGGCTGTTGGAACCGCAGCGTCTTCTGGTTGGGATTACCTCACCATCTATGCGGGGCCAGCGCTAGTTTTTCTCGCATTTCCGCATATTGTTCGCCGAATTGGTGACATTGCTCAACGTGAAAGCATCACGTCGCTATCAGATTTTCTTTCGGCGCGTTATGGCAAAAGCCGAGGTGTGGCTATGTTGGCCACCCTTGCTGCGGTTACGGGAAGCCTGCCTTACATTTCTCTTCAGTTAAAGTCTGTCGGGTTAAGTCTTAGTGCGATGGCTGGGCAGGTAGAGCCTTCAAATGAGAGTGTCTTACTCACGGCAATTGCCATGGCGGCTTTTGCGATTTTCTTTGGCGCACGCCAATCAGATGTTACGCAGCATAATCGCGGCCTGATGCATGTTCTAGGCTTTGAGGCCATTATTAAGCTCCTTGCTTTGATAATGGTTTGCGCCCTCTCGATCACGATAGTCGATGGAGGGATGCCAACAATTATGCGAGAGGCTCAATCCCATTTTGGAGACTACTCGATTACCAGCCGTACCGTGACTATGCTGTTGCTGGCAATGGCGGCGATTATCTGTTTGCCGCGTCAATTCCATGTCTCGATTATTGAAAGGCGGGATCGTTCAGAAGTAAATTGGGCACGTTGGGTTTTCCCCCTCTATTTACTGATTACGAGCTTTGTTGTCGTTCCCATAACCATGGCAGGTTTGTCCGAGTACCCGACGGGCGTGTCTCCAGACCTGTTTGTTCTCCAGCTCCCCTTAGGGCAGGGTGATGGCCTTTTAGCCATGTTTGTTTTTCTGGGCGGTTTCTCTGCCGCGACGGGTATGGTCATCGTGTCTACGATTGCGCTTTCTACCATGGTGACGAATGACATAATTGTTCCAAATTTTATTGAACGCGGAAAACTGACAAGCGGATCTGGGGATGGCGGTGCTACGCTTATCCTTATTCGCCGCCTTGTTATCGTGGCGCTCTTATTGATGGCCTATGGCTACTACCGGCTTGCTGAAGACAGCGCAGCTCTTGCACAAATTGGATTGCTATCATTTGCGGCAGCCGCGCAGTTTGCCCCCTCGCTTTTAGGGTCAATTTATTGGCGGCACGGCAAGAAGAGTGGCGTAATTTTTGGTCTTGCTGCGGGCGTGTTGATATGGGGTTACACGTTATTTTTACCCGCTGTGTTTGGCGCTGAAAATATGGCGGCGGTCATGCCAAATATCCTACATCCACATAGCCTATTTGGGTCGAATTTCGGTGACAGTCTAACCCATGGTGTGTTCTGGAGCTTGCTCGTCAATATAGCCGGGTTCATTCTGATTTCTTTGTTCTCTACTGAGCGCCTGCGCGACCGTGTCCAAGCAGTTGCATTTACCGCCCCGGATCAAAGAAAAATAGTGAGCGGGGTAAATCCAAATACCGAAATTACTTCCATTTCTCCGGATGGCCTATCAGTGTTGGCCTCACGGTTTTTGGATGCCGAGGCTGTTGCGCATTCCTTTGAGACGTTTGGTCTTGAGTCCGGTGCTAAGATTAGGGGAACGGGATCCGCAGATTGGCAATTAGTTCAACATACAGAAAAGCTCCTTGCCCGTGCGATTGGGGCGTCTTCTGCGCGCGTGATTATGTCCTCTGTTCTGGCGGGTGTTAATGTTGAGCTAGATGACCTTCTGACAATTTTTGATCAGAAGAGTTATGATGAACGCTTCGATCAGCACATGCTTCAATCCACCCTAGAGAATGTTTCACAAGGTATTAGCGTGGTGGATAATGAGCAAAAACTCATTGCTTGGAATGGCGCTTATATCGAGCTGTTTAATTATCCTCCCGAACTTGTACATGTGGGTGCGCCAATTCAAAGCCTGATTGAACATAATATTTCAACAGGTTGGATCGAAGGGGATAATACGTCTGGTAAGGCGCGTCGACGCGTCAATCACATGCGAGCGGGTAAACCACATAAATATGAGCGGCAAAATCCCGATGGCCGCTATTTGCGAATAGCTGGAAATCCTATGCCAGGCGGCGGCTACGTCACCACATTCACAGACATCACCGATGATAAGCTCCGAGAACAAGCCTTGATAGAGGCGAACGAGACCTTGGAAGCCCGCGTCGCTGCTCGAACTCAGGAGCTGGAAGATCTGACGGAGGACCTCGAAAGTGCGCGAAAAGAGGCGGTTGGGGCGAATGCTTCGAAAACTCGCTTTTTGGCTGCAGCGAGCCACGATCTATTGCAGCCATTGAACGCGGCGCGGTTATTTTTGGGGGCCGTGGAGAGTGATACGGAAACTAATGGATTGTTGAGTAAGGCTGATCAATCCATTCAGTCTGCGGACCAACTATTGAAAGGGCTATTGGATATTTCTCGGCTCGACCACTCTAACGTGACAGCTCAAATGAAGGAAATTCCCTTGGGGCCACTATTCGAAGATCTCGTGGAAGAAGCGGCTCCAATGGCGGCAAAGGCGGAATTGGATCTGCGATTTGTTCCAACCCGGCTTAGCGTGAAAGCGGATCCGGACTTTTTACAGAGTATATTGCGGAATTTTTTATCTAATGCGCGCCGCTACACAAATGTTGGAGGCATCGTGTTGGGAGCGCGGCGGAAAAATGGAAAAGTCTGCATTGAGGTATGGGATAGCGGACCCGGTATCTCCGAGGAAAAACAAAAATTGATTTTTGAAGAGTTTCAGCGATTTCAAGACGTTGATAATTTGGGCATTCGCGGCGCGGGCTTAGGCTTGTCTGTGGCGCAGCGCATGGCCGAACTCATGCAGGCTGAATTAAACTTAAGGTCTGTTCTCGGTAAGGGGAGCGTGTTTTCCGTGACTTTAGATCGGGCGAAAACTCAGCCCAAAAGATTCGTATCTCTTTCGAAACCGAGGAAAAAGAAAGCGGATCGACTAACGGGACTCACCGTTCTTTGTATAGACGATGAAGTCACCATTTTAGACGGAATGCAGGCTCTCCTCTCTAGTTGGGACTGTGACGTGCTGACCTGTACGAATGGAGAGGACGCAATTGAATTAGCCTGTGCAAATGAGGTCAAGGCCATCATCGCTGATTTCCAATTGGGCAAAAATGAAAATGGCTTGGAGGTGATTTCCCATCTAAGACCTCACCTTACATCTCCCGAAAATGTGTGCCTCTTAACGGCTAGGAAAACGAAGAATATTGAACGGCAGGCTGCGAATGATAATATTCGCGTTTTAAGTAAGCCAGCTAATCCCGAAGATATTCGGGAGTTTCTATTAAGCTGCGTTTCGCAAGAAGCTGCGGAGTGAATTAGGCGTGAAGCCGTGTCGCATCTCTGAAGACCAATAAAGCTTGCGTGCGATTATTGGCGCCCAATTTTCTAAAAATGGCCGTCATATGCGCTTTAACTGTGGCTTCGGATATTCCCATTTCATAGGCGATTTGTTTGTTGAGTAATCCATCTGACAAGCAGCTCATGACGCGATGTTGAGCAGGCGTTAGGCTACTTAGCTTATCCGCTGCTAGTGTTTCTGAGTCTTTTGCATCTGTAAGCATTTCGGGAAAAGCGTCCTCGCCGAGAAGGGCGGATTTAATTGATTTCGTAATGGTGTCTAAGGGGCTGCTTTTTGGAATATATCCGGATGCGCCGAGGGACTTTGCCGTGCAGTAAGCTTGTTTGGACTCAGTTGCAGAGATAATTATTATGGGAACGGTTTGGCTCATTCCTCGAATTTTGGATAGCCCCTCAAATCCCTGCGAGTCTGATAAGTTCAAATCTAAAAGGATCAGTGAAAGTGCGGTGTTTTCTACGATCTTGATACCTGTCGCGATATCGCTTGCTGCGTGAATGTTACCGGGTTCAATTTCGGCTTTGATGAGCGCGACTTCAAGCGCCGCTCTGAAGAGCGGGTGATCGTCAATGATCAGCACTCGAATGGCTTCGGCCATTATTTTCCCCTCTATCGGATTGCCTCCGACTCTTTTTTACACCTGTTACGCCATTATTAGACTTTAGTGTATTAGACCTTAGTCTTAGCACCAATGGCTAATGGCGCGAAGTGAAAAGGTAAGAGACAACTCCCTATAAATAACACAGGGGAGAATCTTATGAAAAATTGTCTGAAAGTAATGTTGCTTGCGTCCGTGACCATGGCTTTTGCGCCTATGGCCTCGGCGCAGACTTCCTCCACGGAAGCTAGGTTGCAGGCACTTGAAGCGATGGTTGCACAGCTAAAAGCGGAACTGGCGGCCGAGAAAGCTCAAACTGATAGTGATCTCGTGATGCTAGAGCGTAAGGCGACAACGATTGCCGCGCCCGCTGCGAAATCTGGTGCTTCGGGGGCCGGCTTTATGGCTGGCGGAACTAATTTTAAAATTAGCGGCTTTATCGACATGGATGCTCACCACACAATAATGTCAGAAGGTGGTCCATTTGCAGCCAACTCGATTGCGCGCGATTTCTACATTCCAAGTGTGACGCCCACTGGTGATGGAACTGGAGAGTCCTCTTCTGTGACTGATTTTACCGCGCAAGCGTCAAGGATTAAAATTCACGCTGATCGCGCGGTCGGAGATGACAAAATTACAGGTCTGTTCGAGATGGACTTTCTCGGGTCTGCTCAAGGTAATCAGCGCGTCTCAAATTCCTATTCTCCACGCCTAAGACGAGCCTTCTTGGATTACAAAGGGTTCCGCGCGGGGCAGGAATGGACAACATTCCAAAACCTTTCCGCTATTCCAGAGAGCGCAAGCTTCTTGGCTCTATCAGATGGCATGGTTTTTAACCGACAAGCCATGTTGCGATATACGTCTGGTAATTTCCAAATTGCTGCGGAAAACGGGAATGCTACGATTACGCCGGCAACGGGGGTGGGCCGTATTGAAGCTGATGGAAACTCAATCCCAGATATCATCGCCCGTTATAATATGAAGGGTGATTACGGAAATATCTCTCTTGCTGGTATTGCACGGCAGCTCAGAATTGAAAATGGCGCCGCAGACGATTCAACCCTTTCACTTGCAGCAAGTTTGTCTGGCCGCGTGAAGGTCGGAGAAAAAGATGATATTCGCTTTGGCATCACAGCAGGTGAGGGCCTTGGTCGTTACATCGGATTAAATGCTCTAAATGCCGCTGCGATTAATCCTGCGACTGGCGAGCTAGAAGCCATTCCGTCGATTGGCGGACATGTTGCCTGGCGTCATCCATTTGGTGAGACGTCGCGATTTAATATCGGATACTCCGCTTTATTTGCGGATAATCCCGAATTCCTTACAGCGCTTAATCCTGGCACAACTGAGTCCGTTCAGTCAGGATATGCAGCCTTTCTATGGGACATTGCGCCGAAAGTTACTCTGGGTGTTGAGGGGCTTCACGGCATTAAAGAACTCGAGAACGGCAATGATGGTAGCTTTACGCGCTTCACCTTCTCAACAAAATATGGTTTCTAGGAGGTTATAAGAAAATCTTATGCAAACCGGAGCAAATATCGTGATCGATGAAGAGCCTATCTATCCAGTACCCGACGCTTTTGCGCGTCAGGCAAACCTAACGCCTGAGCTTTACAAAAAGATGTATGATCACTCCATTTCAGATCCCGAGGGGTTTTGGGCGGAGCAAGGCAAGCGCGTTGACTGGATGGTCCCTTACACGAGGGCTAAAAATGTCTCTTGGGAAGAGGGAGACTTTAACATCGAGTGGTATGCAGATGGTGTCTTAAACGTGAGCGCCAATTGCTTGGACCGTCATTTGGAAACGCGCGGCGATAAACCCGCCATCATTTGGGAGGGTGACAGTCCAGATGTCAGTAAAACGCTGACATATCGCGAGGTTCACCGTGAGGTCTGCCGCTTTGCCAATGTGATGAAAAAACTAGGCGTGAAAAAAGGTGATCGCGTTACCATATACATGCCGATGATATTAGAGGCTTCCTTTGCCATGCTCGCTTGCGCGCGCATAGGGGCTGTGCATTCGGTGGTCTTTGGGGGGTTTTCACCGGATGCACTTGCTGGCCGTATTACCGATTGCGACAGTACATTTGTTATCACCGCAGATGAAGGGCTTCGCGGCACCAAGAGAGTCGCGCTCAAAGAAAACTGTGATGCGGCATGCGAGATTGCGGGCATTGTTAAGACCGTCCTGACCGTCAGACATACGGGCGGTGATGTAAATATGACGGATGGCAGAGACGTCTGGCTTGATGAGGTCTTGCACGATGTCAGCGATGACTGCCCGCCTGAACCTATGAACGCCGAGGATCCGTTATTTATTTTATATACCAGTGGCTCGACGGGTAAGCCCAAAGGCGTATTACATACGACCGGCGGGTATCTCGTTTGGGCGTCCATTACACATGAATATGTCTTCGATTTGAAAGAAGATGATGTCTATTGGTGCACGGCTGATGTGGGCTGGGTAACTGGGCACACCTATATCGTATATGGCCCGCTCGCCAATGGGGCGACAACCGTCATGTTTGAGGGGGTCCCGACCTATCCTGATGCGTCTCGTTTTTGGCAGGTCTGCGATAAACATAAGGTGAGTTTGTTCTACACAGCTCCAACGGCTATTCGGGCATTGATGCGCGAAGGTGAGGGGCCGGTTAAAGCTACCTCTCGTCAATCGCTTAGAATTCTGGGCACGGTCGGAGAACCCATAAACCCCGAAGCTTGGGAATGGTATTTCCATGTGGTCGGAGAGGGGCGTTGTCCTATTGTTGATACATGGTGGCAAACCGAAACTGGCGGCGCCATGATTGTACCTCTTCCTGGCGCTTCAGTAATGAAACCGGGCGCGGGCAGCCATCCATTTTTTGGGATTGTGCCCGAACTTGTGGACGCCAATGGCGTAACCCTTGAAGGGGCTACAGATGGTAATCTCATTATCACGGAGAGTTGGCCGGGCCAAATGCGGACCGTTTATGGAGATCATCAGCGGTTTAAAGATACTTATTTTGCAGCTTATCCCGGCAACTATTTTACGGGGGATGGATGTCGTCGGGACGCCGATGGTTTCTATTGGATAACTGGCCGCGTTGATGATGTTATCAATGTATCGGGCCACCGTATGGGGACGGCTGAGGTTGAAAGTGCGCTGGTCTCCCATGATGCTGTCGCTGAAGCCGCCGTCGTCGGCTATCCGCATGATATTAAGGGGCAGGGAATTTACGCTTATGTCACCGTTCGTGCAGATGTCGAGGCTGATGAAGCCCTGTATAAAGATTTAGTGAAGCATGTGCGGGCAGAGATTGGGCCCATCGCAACGCCGGACCTCATCCAATTTGCGCCGGGTCTACCTAAAACACGATCGGGTAAAATTATGCGCCGCATTTTGCGCAAAATTGCTGAGAACGAGTTTGGAAACTTGGGTGATATTTCGACGCTGGCTGAACCTGAAGTGGTCGATGAACTTATCCAAAACAGACAGAATAGAAGTTAAAAGAATCCCCGGGTCTCCCTCTTAAGATTCCGGAGATTGAAGGCCAGCCCCAATCCATAGGGCTCCCCTTTGAAACTGGCGCTCATCGTTTCTCATTCCCATGAGCGATTGAGCGCCTTTTTTTATGGCGAATTACTCGAGTATTTTGCGGGCCCTTAGAACCGCTGAGATTTCCTCAAAAATAGCGGGATCATCAATTGTAGCTGGCATAGACCAATCAGCGCCGTCCGCGATTTTTCGGATCGTGCCCCGCAATATTTTCCCAGAGCGAGTCTTGGGCAGGCGCTCGACCCGCATAATCATTTTCAGTGCGGCGACAGCGCCAATTTTTTGGCGAATAAGTTGAACGCATTCTCCTTCAACCTGCAGAGCGGATTTTTCTGTCCCGTCCTTCAAAATAATAAAGCCAATGGGAATTTGACCCTTTAATCTATCCGCAATGCCAAGAACCGCACATTCGGCGACATCTGGGTGGGCCGAGAGCACCTCTTCCATTCCCCCCGTTGAGAGGCGATGACCCGCGACATTGATGATGTCGTCAGTTCTGGCCATAATGGAAATATAGCCGTCTTCATCAATAAATCCGGCATCAGCCGTTTCATAATAGCCTGGAAATGCTGAGAGATAGCTGTCCTGAAAGCGGTCATCCTTATTCCATAAGGTCGGCAGGCACCCTGGGGGCAGAGGTAGCTTGATGCAAATTGCGCCCAGCTCATTTGCGCCAAGTTGCGAACCGTCTTCGGCTAAAACCTGTACCTCATACCCTGGCATGGCAAGGCAAGGGGAACCGTATTTTATCGGGAGCTTCTCTATGCCCATGGGGTTAGAGGCAATAGGCCAGCCCGTTTCGGTTTGCCACCAGTTGTCAATGACAGGCACCTTTAGATTTTCCTCGGCCCATTGAATGGTGTCGGGGTCCGCGCGCTCGCCAGCCAGAAACAGCGCTTTCAAAGATGAAATATCATAGCGTTCAAGATGCACTCCATTAGGGTCTTCTTTTTTAATGGCCCTTAAAGCGGTTGGCGCGGTGAAAAGCGTGGAAACCTTATACTCTTCTATTATTCGCCAGAAAGTTCCTGCATCTGGCGTGCCGACGGGTTTGCCCTCAAAGAGAACCGTAGTCGCGCCTTGCAACAATGGCCCATAGACGATGTAGCTATGTCCTACGACCCACCCTACATCTGAGGCTGCCCAATAAACTTCTCCTGGGTGCGTATTATAGATATTCCCCATTGACCACTGCAGGGCCACCATATGCCCGCCATTGTCGCGTACGACTCCTTTGGGCTCACCCGTGGTCCCGGAGGTGTAGAGAATATAGAGAGGGTCAGTGGCCGGTAACTCAGCGTAATCGCTTCGGGCTCCAGCGGCTTTCGTCGCCAATATAACAGACCTCCAATTATGGTCTCGATCCTTATCGAGCGTGGCTTCGCATTCAGGACGTTGGAAAATGACGCAGCTATCAGGCTTATGCGCCGCTAGTTCGATGGCTTCATCCAGAAGGGGTTTATAAGCAATGGTTCGGGATGGCTCTATACCACAAGACGCACTTAAGATGAGATTTGGTTTTGCGTCGTCAATTCGTGTCGCGAGCTCTTTTGGCGCAAAGCCCCCGAAAACGACGGAGTGTATGGCGCCAATGCGCGCACAAGCCAGCATGGCAAATGCGGCCTGAGGAATCATCGGCATATAAATAATCACCCTGTCACCTCTTTTAACGCCTAAGTCTTGAATGGCAGTTGCCAGAGCTGTGACTTCATCAAATAGCTGGTTATAGCTATATGTGGATTTGTGATTTGTGACGGGGCTATCATAGATAATAGCGGCTTGGTCCCCGCGCCCAGCAGCAATGTGGCGATCTATGCAATTGTAGCAGGTGTTGCCTGTCGCGTCAGGAAACCATCGCCCATAGACGCCGCTCTCTGGATCCAGTGCTACCTTTGGCGATTTGGACCAATCAATCGCATTCGCGGCTTTAAGCCAAAATTCGTAAGGGTTGTTCTGCCAATTTTTATAAATGTCCTGATAGGCGTTCATGATATTCTCATAGCTCAACTTGTTACACCTGTTGGCATATAAGAAAATAGGAAGGGTTGCAGTGCGACTTTCGGCTTATAAAGCAAAGCCGGGGGAACTCGCCCTAGGTAAGATTAAGTCGAGGCATTGTTTAAAAAAGTACTCAGTGCTGTTCTCAGGCCATTGTTTTGAATGTCTTGGGTATCCCTAATAACATTGCTTATGAATTCGCTGTCTCGCGAAAAGTTGAATTTATCAGCTTCGGCAATCTTAAAAAAGGCCTCCACTAACCCTTGAGCCGTCTGCTCGCCTACAGCCTGTAAGTCGACCTTTTTAGGATCATTTAAGACATCGTTTTGCAACGCAGTTTTGATGAAGATGACCCATGCGGCCAAGGCGAAGGAGAAAAAGGACACGTCATTATTTTTAGCTAGTGCTGCATCGATAGTAGGGAACCAGCGTTGTTGGATTTTTTGCGAACTATCGGTGCCAACTTGCAGATTAGCATAGGGCAGGTGACTATTTTGAAAACGCTTAATCACGCCTTCAATATAGGTTGCCGCATCATATCCTTCTGGGACGGGCGCATTAGGCATCACATTTTCGTAAAGGGCACGGCGCATGAATGAAAGCAGGTCTGGCCGCTCAATCGCCTCATGGACAAAGACATCGCCTGATAGGTAGCCCAATGTTGACGCGATGGTATGAGCGGCATTTAGGTAACTTAGCTTCATGCGTTCAAAGGGCGTAATGTCAGTAACAAAAACTGCGCCAGCTTCGTCAAATGCCGGTCTCTGCCCTGCAAAATTATCTTCGATAATCCACTGACTGAAGGGCTCTGCTGAGACGGGCGATGCATCCCTCCGGCCTGTGTCGCGCATGACGTCGTCACGCAACTGGTCGGTTGTCGCGGGGCTAACACGGTCAACCATAGAAGAGATGAAGCTTACATGTGTCTTCGACCAGCTGAGCGTCTCTGGACTATGCTCCAATAGTAAATGGTGTACGCCTTCCTGAATAAATTCTCCCCCGCCAGAGATGTTATCGCAGCACATAATGGTGAGCTTTGAGGAGGGAAATTTCTGAGCGCGTCGAATTAGGCCTTGGGCGATAAATCCATAAATCGTACTTGCAGATGTGAGAGAAGTTAGTTCCGCTTTAAGGGGCGGCACGCCGAAGTCGACTCCGCCTGAAGCTAAATAGTAGCCTTTTTCAGTAATGGTCGAACTGACGATTTGAGTGCTAGGCGCCGCAATTAAATCAATGACCGCCTGAGGGTCCTGCTGAGCCGTTATTACGTCTTTAAGGGCGCCAATAACGCGATAGTCGCGTTGTTCGTCTAATACTGCCAAGGTGTAGAGAAAGTCTTGGGGCTCCAATGCCTCTTTCATTGAAGATGATCGCAGGGAAATGCCAGCAATGCCCCATTGAGAATCGCCCTTTTCTAAGAGCTTTTCCACGTAAACCGCTTGATGGGCACGATGAAAGTTCCCCACACCGAAATGAACAATACCAATGTTGATGCTCTCGCGATCATAAGAATAGTGAGGAATGTCACCTGGCAAATTTAGGGGTGATAACCGAGACATAAACTAGCTTTCCATTCCGCTCATTGTACTGAGAACGTCCCAGCAAGCACCCATTGTGTGATAGTCTGTCTTGCCCAATGGTGACTTTTTGTCATCAACTTTTGAACCATCATATCCTCTGACGCGAAACCAAGCTCCATGAGTGTGATCTATCATGTGGGTCCAACTCCATTGCCAAATACGATTATAATGCTCGCGATATTTTTCTTCCCCAGTGGCGCGGTAAAGCCGCCAGGCTGTCGCAAAGCTTTCTGACTGCACCCAAAAATATTTTTCACGTGCGCAGATATCGCCATTTGGCGCGACGCCATAGACAATCCCGCCATGCTCTTTATCCCAGCCCATCTTCATGGCCCCGTCGAAGAGAAATTTCGCCTTGGGGATCCATTTCGGATTTGGCCGTTCGGTATTTAAAATAAGAAGTAATTTTGCCCATTCTGTTTGGTGCCCGGGCTGAAACCCCCATGGCTTATACCGGTCATTTGGTTTGTCGATATTAAACTCTAAATCAACATTCCAGTCCGTATCATAATGCTCCCAGATCAGGCCACCTGACTGCGCGGCAAGTTCGATAGAGAAGCGGGTGGCGAGTTGTTCTGCGCGGTCTAAAAACCGCTTATCACGGGTTGCTTGCCACGCGGTCAGTAAAGCCTCGCACATATGCATATTTGCATTCTGACCACGGTAAGCGGACAATGATTTCAAGCTGGCATCTCGCTCATCATAATACGCACCAGATGAGGCATCCCAAAAATACTCTTCCATAAAATCGAAGGTCTGGTGGATAACAGAAAGGGCTTGTGCGATACCAGCTTGTAAGCAGCTCGCTGCCGCCAATAGAACAAATGCATGCCCGTAGGCCATCACACGGCTATCGGTCACGACGCTGTCTTCGATTTGCCAAGCATATCCGCCATTTGCTTGTTTGTGAGATGTCATGAGATAGTCCAGTCCCCACTTCGCCCATTCCAAATGTTTCGGGTTTCCATGGAAGCGATAGGCCGTCGCATAGTTGAAAACATATCGGCAGGAGGCCACAAGCTGCCTTACCTTTGGATCATAGCATTCACCATTATCTAGGAAGCAGCCATAAAAGCCCCCTTCCTCGGCAAAAACTCTTGGCTCATAAAAGGCCAGCGTTGATTGGATATGCGCAGTTAAAAAATCGGCGCTCTCGAAATCAGGATTTTTTGATGGGGTCATGGTTTAGCTGAAAAGCTCCAAGAAAAGACCTTTAATTGCCAGAAAGGACATGAACAACGCAAAGAGTAAAATTGCCGTAAGAATGAGATTAGTCACAAGCGTATTTTTGTGCTCACCCATTAAGCTCTTACGATTTGTGAGATAGAAAATACACCCGACCGTTAGCGGCAATATGACTGCCCCAAAGGCTTGAGACATCACCATTATCGCGACAGGTCGAGCATTAAATAAGGGGACAACTAAGCCTAAGAGGGAAATGAGGAAGACCATAATTCTGTATTTCGGCAACGTCATTTCGCGTTCCGATTCCGTGTAATCGCATATGAGCCAAGGCAGCATAAGCACGTTCGGAAATTGGGACGAGACACCCGCCGCCACAATACCTATCGCGAAAATTGCTACTGCAAAAGAGCCTGCCAGCGGTTCCAGAAGCGTAATCATTTGCGAGGCCTTGGAAAGGCCCAATCCTTCGGCATGTAACGTGCCGGCTGCGGCGGCCATGACTGCCGCGCTAATGACAAACATCATAACAACCGCCAGTATTGCGTCATTGCGTTGCGTGCGCGCATCAGCCAGCGTCCAGCCGGCTTCTTTAACAAGGGTTGTGCGGATAATGAATAAGCCCGAAAAAACCGTTGTTCCGACCATGCTGGCAATGACCAACCAAGGGCCTTTTTCAGCTCCGGGGGCAACATCTGGAACAGTTGGAATGAGGCCTTTAATGATATCCCCAGGAGGCGGCATCATTAGGAAGAAGTTGAGTAGGAAGCAGGCCGCCATAATCGCGACGATTACCGCAAGGCTCCGCTCGAAAAATTGAGTTTTACCATTCCAAAATATGAAGAAGACAAGAGCTGAGAAAAAAGCCGCAAACCAAATGGGCGCAATTCCGCCATCAATGATGGTCTTTGACCACTCAGAGCTGATATCGGCAACGATACCCATTACGCCCATTACGCTACCCGCAACGCCAAGCGTTAAGGCGATAATGAAGTAGATGCCTACCACTGGGTGGATGTGTTTTTTGAAGGCTTGAAGGGCCGTTTCCCCAGTTACCAAGGTGTATCGACTATAGATATTAATCATGAAAAAGGTGCACAGGCAGGATGCCACAATTGTCCATAGCAGGGTCATGCCATAATCGGCACCTGCCTTTGCCATTGTCGTAATGCTGCCCGTGCCGATATTAAAGCCAAGCAGAAAAATACCCGGGAGAAACAGCGCGAGCGCCGCCCCAATTTTACTTCTACTCTCACTTTGATTGCTCTGAGTTTTGCTCATGATTAGGTGCCATCCATTTGCGCTGAAAGCGCACGGATAACGCCTCGAACTTCTGCGAGGCCTTTCATTCGGCCAATAGTAGAGTAACCGGGATTTACCTGCTTGCCGATATCATCCATCATTTGGAATCCGTGATCGGGACGGATAAATATATCATTGCCTTTTTGTCCGTTTTTCTCGCGCCTGACTTCTTCGCTGAGCAGTTCCTTGATGACAGCGACCATGTCGATATCACTGTCTAAATGGCTCGCCTCATAGAAGGATCGTTGCTCTTCTGGGTCACGACTGACGCCCCGAAGGTGCGAAAAGTGAATACGCGGCCCGAATTGGCGGGCCATGGCGGGTAAGTCATTATCTGGGCGACTACTATAGGTGCCTACACATAGGGTTATCCCATTAGACGGGCTGGGCTGTGCTTCGAACAAAATATCCAAATCATCCGCAGTACAGATGATGCGCGGTAATCCAAGCATATCGCGGGGTGGATCATCCGGATGGATGGCTAAGTTGACACCGCATGCTTCTGCACGGGGGAGGACTTTTTCCAAGAAAGAAAAAAGGTTTTGCCGAAGAGCTTTTTTGTCAATATGGCGGTAATTATCCAGCATGGCTTTGAAGTCATCTAAGCCATAGCTGTCGGTCATTTTGCCGGGGAGGCCCGCAATGATGTTATTGGTAAGCTCTGTTTTTTCTTCTTCTGACATTTCGTTGAAAACACGTTTCGCATCTGCGATTTCAATGTCGCTATACTCAGTCTCTGCGTTCTCCCGATTAAGAATGAATAAATCAAACGCCGCAAATTTCTGTTGGTCAAATCTCAGAGCATAGGCCCCGCTGGGAAGTTTGTAGTTTAAGTCAGTACGGGTCCAGTCAATGACGGGCATGAAATTGTAGCATATGGTTTTAATTCCACATTTGGCCAAATTCTCCATGGATTGCGCCCAAGCTTCGATATATTTTTCGTGCCCGGGACGGCCAAGCTTAATGTCCTCATGAACGGGAATGCTTTCCACTACGGTCCAATATAGAGGGGCCTGATCCGCATTCTGGCCCTCAATCAAATCTTTATGTGCACGGATATCCTCGATTGGCCAGACATCCCCTGCCGGGATTGCATGCAGGGCACTGACGATATCTGTAGCGCCTGTTTGGCGTATGTCGGCAATCGAGACCGGGTCATCGGGTCCGAACCATCTCCAAGATTCTCTCATAATACTCTCTCTAATTTAATACCTAAGACTGTCTAGCCGACGCCAAATTGAAGTAAGTTTTAAACTCATTCTACATTTGCCCCGAGCCTGTTTTTATCATTAGCCCGCTAATGCTACCAATTATCAATGCCAGTGACGCAATCGCAATTCTTCCTCCTGCTGGATTTGGGATTATCAGCATTAGTGCGATGAAAATTGCGACAGCTGCGCCAAAGAGCCCGATGACTTTTAGCTGTGCCTTGTCATTCCCCTGACCAACCTCTTCTATAAAATTGATAGGCGTTTTCATAGTCGTGATGAATTTGTCCACCATATTGCGATGCTCTGAGTCTCGGGGCGGCGCGAAGGGGATAGTGAGTAAAAATCCTATTGAGCCCGCTGCTAAGACGCCAAAGAATTTCGCTTGGAAGGTCCATGTGGCATCGACAGAAAATCCAAAATTGGAAAGCGGGACATTTAAGAAGGCCAAAAGGGAAACAAAAAAGGCGCAGGCAATTGAAGAAAGAGCCGCCCATGACGGTGTTCTGCGAATGAATAATCCCCACATGAGTGGGATTTGTATGGGGCTCATTAAAAGTGCGCCGACATCCAACATTATTTCGAAAATCCCTTTGCCTTTTTGCTGTGCTAAGTACAATGCCAAGACCAAAATAAAGACCCCCATCATCCATGTATATAATCGCCCATAACGAAGGAGTTCCGTTTCTGATCTTGCTCTCCATTTAAAACGGCGCAGGAGTTTCGGATAAATATCTTTAATTAAGATAGCGACATTCGTATTCAACCCGGTATCCATCGAGCTCATCGTTGCTGTTAAGATGGCGACAACGATCAATCCGACAAGTCCGGCAGGAAGTAGATTTACACTGGCAATCGCATAGGCCGCTTCAGCGGGCTTACTAATACCAAGGGCCATGACCTCATCTGCAAATAAAAGCCGCGCAGTTATAGGTGGTAAGAACCAAATCAAGCCACCAATGAGGAATAAGGCAGAGGCAAGGATGGCAGCCTTACGAGCTTCGCGGCCATCTTTGACCGAAAAATATCGAGGTCCCGCATACATTGAATTAAAGACTAAAAATCCTTTTGTGACCATCGCGCTTGCCCAACCCCATGTGTAGGCGCCGCCAAAGAGAGCGCCTGAATTTATCATGCTAAATTCTTCTGACAAACCCTGCGTTTCGATCTCTTGAAACATGTTTTCCAGACCACCAAACTCGCTGATACAGAGCCACGCAATGATGATAGTCAGTGGAATTAGAATGAGGCCTTGGAGAAAATCTGTTGCCATGACAGCCCACCGTCCGCCTGTCGCAGAATAGAAAAGTACCACAATTCCGCAGACCAGAATAACGTGATAAATATTATATCCAAAGACGGCGGAGCAGAATATTCCCAGTCCGTATAGTGCCATGGCCGAATATAAAATTCGAATGGGAACTTCATAAAGGGCATAAAACATACGAGTTTTTTCGCCAAAGCGTTTTGAGATTGCCTCCGGAAATGTGGTGACGCGCATTTGTCGAAGCCATGGCCCTAAAAATAGAAAATTCAGAAAAAAGCCAAATGCATTTCCTAAAAAAATTATCATGACCGAAAAGCCGGACTCGTAAGCCACACCTGCTGCGCCGGTAAAGGTCCAAGCGCTAAAGGCGCTCATAAAGGCGCTGCTGCCAACGAGCCACCAACTTCCCTTTGACCCGCTTTTAAAGTAATCATCTGTGTTCGAAGAGAATTTTCTGAATACAATGCCGACAATCGCAATCAGCAGCAAATAGCCAAAAATGACGAGATACTCGATACTTGATATTTCAATGGTCGACATAAGTTACTTATCCGGTGATAAATGCGTAACGTCGGTCCAGCTTCCATTTTCGCGGATAATATCTATTAGCTGCTGATACTGAGCGCCTTCTTTAAATGTTTGATAGGGTGTTACAGATTCGCCGCTAATGTCTTTGACAAACTCTCGAACCAGATAGGCCCAGTTCCGTTCCGTATCACCTTCAATATTGGGGATATCAGTCCCGATGTCCACAGGAAGGCTAATCTCCTCCCAGGATTTGTTTTTATTATACAGATAGAGAGGGCCGCTTCCGTAATGCCCCTTGATATAGATTGCCCCTTTTTGGCCATAAAAGGCTATGTAGTCTTCGTTAAAGCGTGGGTGCAGTCCGCCATGTTTAAATAATGCTGATACGGGCTTTTTCGCATACGGGCTTAGGATTTTCACTGTAACATTATATGACCATTCGACATTGGACTCGCCCCATTCCAAAGAAGGGTCGTCAAGGTCCTCGGGAATGTGCTCTCGCCGCGTTTTGAAATTGTGTACGCCTTTTACAATAGGGGCCTTACCCATATCGTCTCTGACTTCTCCCATCACCGAGAGAATGTCTTCTCCGAGAACTGAGGTTACTATTGAGAGTTTATGGGTGAAGTTATTATTAAGACGCCCGCCGCCATCTTCTTTTCTGTGTGACCAACCAAAGGGTATATCGCGTTCCAGGTTAAAGTGAGAGACGCATTCGACTTCGACCGGCTCGCCAATTTTCCCTTCTGCCACTAATCTTTTGGCATGAAGAACTTCTGGCATGTATCTAAAGCTTGCCGCAAAGGCTGTTTTTATGCCTTTCGCGGTGGCGCGGTTATAGAGATCAATGGCCGTATCTCCATCAGCGGTGAGAGGTTTGTCACAAAAGACGTGACAGCCAGCGGCGATAGCCTGTTTTATCGCGGCGTAGTGAGCGCCGCCGGGCGTTGCGATAGAGACAATATCTGGTTGGCAGTCCGAAAGAGCCTGCTGCCAATCCATCCCTGCATAGGGAATATTCATTTTCTTGGCCACTTGCTGAACAACACCTGCGGTGCGTCCCACAATACCTACGACTTCGGCGCCAGCATTGCGAAAAGCCTCTGTATGGCCTTGGCCTGCAAACCCCGTTCCATGAACTAGTACTTTTAGCTTCCTACTCATTGTTCCCCAGACATCTAATTCGCTTATTTTACCTTCCAATTAGGACGGCTATTTTATATTGGTATGAATTATTGGTATGTTGTATTGGTATATATTGGAGGGGTATCGTGAAAATTACAAGTGCAGAAGTGTTTGTCGGGGGACCTGGAAAAAATTACGTTACTTTGAAAATCATGACGGATGCGGGCATTTACGGAATTGGCGATGCTACGCTGAATACTCGGGAAACTCTGCCTGCTGAATATTTAAAAGAATACCTTATTCCCTGCCTCATCGGAATGGACCCACGTAATAGCGAAGACATTTGGCAGTATTTTTACAGAGGTGCCTATTTTCGGCGCGGCCCGATAGCCATGGCCGCGTATGGCGCCATAGATATCGCCTTATGGGATATTAAGGGCAAAATCGCGGGTCTGCCGCTCTATCAACTTTTTGGCGGAAAAAGCCGAGACGGCGCACTTGTTTATGCCCATGCCGTAGGAGAAACCCTTGACGAATTACTAGACTCCGTCTCGCATTACAAAGAGCTTGGCTATAAAGCTATTCGTTTGCAATGCGGTGTTCCGGATATGCCGGAAGGTGGTTATGCTACGGGGAAGGGTGGAGACACTAAACATTTCATCACCCAATATGGTAAATTACCTGATCAGGAGGTGTGGGATTCGGAGAAATATTTGCGCTATATGCCGAAGGTTTTCGAAACCGTCCGCGAAAAATTTGGCCCCGATTTAAAACTCCTTCATGATGTGCATCATCGGTTGCGGCCCCGAGAAGCCGCTGCCTTTTGTAAAGAGATTGAAAAGTATAATCTTTTCTGGGTGGAAGACCCCACACCCGCTGATGATCAAAATGCATTGCGCTTGATCAGACATCACAGCACGGCGCCGATTGCTATTGGAGAAGTCTTTAATTCGATTTGGGACTGCAAAAACATGATTGAGGAAGAGCTACTGGACTTTATCCGTGTCTCAGTAACTTATGCAGGCGGTATTACACACGTCCGGCGGATTGTTGAGCTTGCGGCGTTGCACAATGTCAGAACAGGTTTCCATGGGGCGCCTAGCCATTCTCCTATTTCAATGGCCGCGCAAGCGCACCTCAATGCTTGGGCGCCAAATTTTGGAATTCAAGAATATCTTGTTTTGGGGACTGAGGAGTGTGATGCGCTTTTCCCATCAAATCACTATCTGGAAAACGGACTGTTTTACGTCAGCGATGCTCCCGGTCATGGTGTGGATTTTAATGAAAGCGAAGCGAAACGGTATTCTTTTGATCGTCGTTACCACCCCATTGTTCGGCTGGAAGACGGTACGATGTGGAATTATTGATGTTTGACCTTACCGGAAAAACAGCGCTTGTAACGGGAGGGAATACCGGACTGGGGCAGGGGATGGCTTTAGCATTGGCCAAGGCAGGTGCGGATATAGTATTGATTGGGCGGACGGAGCCAAAGCGACCTTACGGGACTTGACCGAAATTGGGGTCCGGTCGCATTCCATCATTGCGGATTTAAAGAAGGCAGAGGGTGCCGATGCTATTATCTCTGAAGCTATTACTGAGCTTGGTCGCGCAGACATACTTGTCAATAACGCTGGTATAATAGCCCGAAATGAAGCCATTGATGTGACGCCCAATGATTGGGACGCAGTGATGAACGTTAATTTGCGTACCTTGTTTTTTCTCTCACAGGCATTTGCCCGTCATTTAATCGATGAGAAAATACGCGGAAAAATTATCAACATCGCCTCTATGCTTAGCTTTCAGGGAGGAATTCGTGTACCCTCATACACCGCGTCCAAGAGCGGGGTAGGCGGCTTAACCAAGGCTCTCGCCAATGAGTGGGCAGAGCACAATATCAACGTTAACGCTATTGCGCCGGGCTATTTCAAAACTAATAACACCGCTGCCCTGCAGGAGGATGCCAAACGCAATGCTGAAATTTTGAGTCGTATCCCGAGTGGCCGCTGGGGGCAGCCTTCCGACCTGGGCGGAGCCGTTGTTTTCCTAGCGTCTGACGCGTCGGATTATGTGCAAGGCATTACGCTTCCAGTTGATGGAGGGTGGTTGGCACGCTAATTCAGAAGAGATGGATAGTTTTCTCTCTAAATATTGCCGAATGACACAAATATTCTTCAGATTATAATCACGTAAAATGTTGGGAATGAATGTGGATCGCAGACGAGATCAAAAAGAAAAAGGCCAATTAGTTTCTATTATGGGGCACTTTAATACAAACCTAGTCTTATTTCAGGTGCCCCGCCTGCGAATTTAATTATTTCACGAAGACTCATCTGCTACCCTCAGAGCGCTCTAAAAAAAGGCCGATGAGTAGCGAGAAAATATTCGCTAGGGCACACCGTTTCCGACATCCCCATAGAGACATATATGTACCAAAATGAATGTTTTGTCAACTCATTGAAGGGAGCATTAGGGCTTAAGCGAAATCACATTGCTGTTTTGTGCTGGCTTTATATGGGGCAACTTCATTTTTATAGGAAAGGTCATTTTCACGGTGCAGCCGTCACCCGGTTCGCAATGATGATTAATAGAGCCGTCCAAGGCGGATACAGCTTGAGTTGTAATATCATCCTCATCATAGGATTGAGATGCATCACCTGTATCTGTGATGATGACAGATAAGATATGGTTGCTTAGCTTTTTGCTGACATTAAACTCTATCGCAATGCTTCCAAATAATGTGGCATTGACCGCTTTCATGACGACTTCGTCAATCACTGCTGTTAAAATCTCTGCATCCGTCTCAAATGCCATCAGCTTTGGGCTGCAGTTTATTGTTAGGGTGACATTCTTACTTTTAAGTTTTTGCATCCATATCGGTAGCATATTTCGACGAAAATTGTGTGGGTCAAAAACTGACGAAGCTGTCGTGCTTAAAGATGTTGCTAATCGTGATCGAATCTTCGTGCGTTTGATATCTGCCAGCAAGGTATCTGCCTCGTTTATCGCTACTGTTAAGCTTGAGATGGTGCCTTCGTCGATGTGATTATCTTTCAGAATATTCAGATTTCGGCGAATGGCTTTTACTCGTTCACTAGAAGTTGTGCTCAGATAATCATAAACTTTTTGTGCTTCGTCTTGTTTCTGC
>JAHDCL010000028.1:19684-31845 GCA_020629875.1 Hellea sp. | reverse complement strand
AATTCGCGGATCTCTCTGACCTTGCCTTCATTATGCGAGGCAACAACTATTTTGGTGATGTTTTTCATGTCGCAGGCTTACGCGCTGTTTTGACGGCTTGCAATATAGCAATTATTGATTATCAATAAGCCGAATACGGGAAAGACAAGCATGAATGCTGTGAATGACAATATAGGTACCCCTGTGGCACGAGGCCTGAATGTGCTTATCCTTATGGCCATGGTTTTTATTGCTATTTCGGTGACTTTGCTTCTCTGTTTTGGCGTTATTTTAATGACCGAAAACTCTATCAGTCAGGATTTAATGGAAAAATTGGCCGCCTCCGGTAAGAACATGGCGGCAAAGATGTATTCTGTTAGTTTCTTTGGCGGAGCTATCATTGGGGCCATGTGGTTCTTTGTTCTCAACATCCTTCGTAAAGTCGTGAAAACCCTCTTAGGCGGTGACCCATTTGTGCCAGAGAATATTTCTCGTCTCCGCCTGATGTGGATTGTTATCGCGCTCGCCGAAATTCTGCGAATTATCATCGTGAACTTATCCACCGTCGGAGAAGTCACCCTAGATCTTCGCCCCGGCACTTGGTTCGTTGTCTTTGTGATTGCCGCTCTGGCGGAGGTGTTTAGGCATGGCGCGGAACTGCGCCGTGATGCGGAGTTAACAATTTAATGGCTATCCGCGTAAATCTTGACCGCGTTCTTTTAGAACGCCGCATGTCCTTAACGGAGCTTGCCCAGCGCGTGGGCATCACCCTCGCCAATCTGTCTATCCTGAAAACAGGCAAAGCTCGCGCGGTGCGTTTCTCAACGCTAGACGCGCTTTGCCGCGAACTGGACTGCCAACCCGCAGATATTCTGGTTTATGAACCCGACGAAGGCGAAAACGGCGTCAAAGACGCCGCGGAATAGGGTTATGCTAAGGCTTGCGTTTGTAAAGCGCAAAGCTGTTCAATACCAACACCCGCAAGCCGCATAAGCTCTGCCATTTCCGCTGCCGTAAAGGGCGTGTCCTCGGCGCTGGCTTGTACTTCGATAACGCCGCCGTTCTCTGTCAGAACAAAATTAGCATCCGCCTGAGCTGCGCTATCCTCGACATATTCCAGATCAAGACGACATTCTCCGTCCACAATCCCGCAGCTAACAGCCGCCATTTTATCCGTGACCGGGTTCTCTTTAATGAGGCCTTGCTTGACCAATCCTTCGCAAGCTTGGGAAAGCGCTACCCAAGCGCCTGTGATAGAGGCGGTGCGCGTGCCGCCATCAGCTTGCATCACGTCGCAATCAATAATAATTTGGCGCTCGCCCAGTTTTTCAAGATCAACCACCGCCCGCAAAGACCGCCCGATAAGACGCTGAATTTCTACCGTACGGCCACCTTGCTTACCGCGCGCGGCTTCACGTGAGTTTCGGCTATGGGTCGCGCGGGGCAGCATGCCATATTCCGCGGTGACCCAGCCCTTACCTTTACCCTTCATCCAGCGCGGCACGTTCTCATCCACTGAAGCCGTGCAAAGCACATGAGTTTCCCCAAACTTCACAAGGCAAGAGCCCTCTGCATAGCGAGAGACCCCCGCTTCAAATGTGACAGGACGAAGGCTTTCGCGAGAACGGTTTTCAGGGCGCATGGGGGACTCCAAATTGTGAACAGTTCGCGTAGCGCAAGACTTGTGGCAAGGCCAGTCAAAAGACTTGAACTTGGCGCGATTTTTCACCACATATGTTGACCTATGAGTTTTCAACCTCACACTCTGTCTTTAACAGATCTCGATAGCCGCGCGCGGGATATTTTTCGAGATATTGTCGAGAGCTATTTATCCTCGGGGCAGCCTGTGGGCTCTCGGACATTGGCGCTTTCGGGCGGGCGGAAAATCTCTCCGGCCACTATTCGAAATACGATGGCGGATTTGACCCGTTATGGGTTACTGGCTTCGCCCCATGTGAGTGCGGGGCGGATACCGACACAAGCTGGCCTGCGCCTTTTTGTCGATGGCCTATTGGAGATTGGGGATTTATCCAAGCGCGAACAAAAATCACTAGAGGCAAGATTGGCGGCCGCGGGGCAGGCCCCGGATATGATGCTGGAGAAAGCATCTGGGCTGCTCGCGGGTCTGGCGGGCGGCGCAGGCTTGGTGCTAACGCCCAGCGCGCCCGCTAAAACCGCTGGCCCTCTCAAACATGTGGAATTTGTCAATTTGGATGACGGGCAAGCCCTCGTCGTGATGGTTTATGCAGATGGTCATGTTGAAAATCGCCTCATGCCGCGCCCTGATGGTCTATTGCCGGCTTCACTGGAACGGGCAGGAAATTTCCTCTCCGCTCGCCTGAAAGGCCGTCGTTTGGATGAAGCGCGTGCGGATATCCTCGCGGAAATAGAGGCGGGACAGGCCCAAATTGATGCGGCGGCCGCCAATTTGATTAAGCAAGGCCTTGCCAGTTGGTCAGGCCAAGGGACAAAGACCGGAAAAAACACAGCAAATCGCTCTTTAATTGTGCGCGGACGCGCGCAACTCCTTGACAATTTGGAAGCGCAGACCGATTTGGAGCGCATACGTCTTCTGTTTGAAGATCTGGAGCGCAAGGAAGAGCTTATAGCCTTGCTCGACAGAGCGGAAACTGCAGATGGCGTGAAGATTTTTATCGGCACAGAAAATCCGTTATTTTCTTTGTCGGGCAGCAGCGTTGTGGTCGCCCCTTATCGCGATACACAGCAAAATATTATCGGGGCGGTCGGCGTGATCGGCCCCACACGTATTAATTATGCGCGGGTTATTCCGATGGTGGATTATACTGCGCAACTGGTCGGCAAAATGCTCGGCCACAAGCATTAGAACCAAAGGTAGGTCGGCATGGCAGGTAAAAAGATTAAAGATATCGACATGAAAGATTTGGAGCTGGGTGATGACGGCCTCCCTTCTGAGGAAGACCTAGATGCTCTACAGCGTGCCATTGATATGGAAATGGATGGCATGGCCCAGAGAGAAGCTGCGGCAGAAAAAAGCGAAGCCGAAGGTAATAGTGATGCCGCCCGCATCGAAGAATTAGAAGCTGAACTCGCCGCGCTGAAAGACAAAGCTCTGCGCGCTATGGCCGATGCCGATAATGTCAAAAAGCGCGCCGAACGTGAAGTCGCCGCCGCCAAGACCTATGGCATTGAGCGCTTTGCGGTAGATATGCTCTCTGTTCATGACAATCTCTCGCGGGCTCTCCTAAATTTGGACGGAAAAGCTAAAGAGGATATGGGGCAAAATGCTAAAAACCTGCTCGACGGCATCGAGCTAACCGAAAAAGACCTCATTCTCACACTCTCTCGCCATGGCGTGAAAGCTGTACCGGGCGTTGGCAGTAAATTTGACCCCAATGTCCACCAAGCTGTCGCACAAGTTCCTTCAGACGAAGAAAAGGGCAATGTGGCGACGGTTATGCAAACGGGCTTTACATTGGGCGATAGAACGCTTCGCGCTGCCATGGTTGCGGTCAGCACAGGGCCTGCAAAAGCTTAGGTGCCAGAATTACCCGAAGTCGAAACTGTCCGGCGGGGCCTCTCCCCCGTTATGGAAGGTTTCGTCTTTGACCGCGTACAGCTGAACCGAGCTGATTTGCGCTTTCCTTTCGCCGACGGTTTTATTGAGCGCGTTCAGGGAAGCACTCTCACCCGCCTCTCCCGCCGCGCTAAATTCCTCCAAGCGGAGCTGTCCTCGGGCGAGCGGCTTTTTATGCATCTAGGCATGAGCGGGCGCTTCACGATTGACGATGGCGCTAGCGCTGACTTCGTGCACGCTCAAAATACCAATCCCAAACATGACCATGTCATCTTTGAAATGAGCAGCGGCGCGCGCGTTATATATAATGATCCGCGCCGTTTTGGCTTTATGGAATTGATTGCCGAAAACGAACCTTATCGCTTGGATGATCTCGGCCCAGAGCCCATGGGCAATGGTTTTAATGCGCCAGACCTTCGGGCGAAACTCAAAGGCAAAAAATGCAAAATTAAGGCCGCTCTTCTTGATCAACGCATAATCGCAGGGCTCGGCAATATATATGTCTGCGAAGCGCTTTATCGCGCTGGGATCTCGCCTAAGCGCGTGGCAGGGCGATTAACCATCGCTGAGGCAGAAAATCTCGTGGGACACATTAAGGACGTCATCCAAGACGCCATAAAAGCTGGCGGCTCATCCCTAAAAGATTTTGCCAAAACAGATGGTGACCTTGGATATTTTCAGCACAGCTTTGACGTTTACGGACGAGAAGGAGAAAGCTGTAATAAATGCAAAAATCCGATACTACGTATCGTGCAAAGCGGGCGGAGCAGCTTTTATTGCAAGGCTTGCCAGCGCTAGCTTCTTTCGTGTAAAGGCCGCCAACAATAATATGGAGGCTCCTATGGGCTATGACATGATTGAACTCACGACGGATGGTGCAGTCGCAACAATAAAGCTCGACCGCCCCAAAGCGTTGAACGCACTGAATTCAGAAATGATGGCCGAGGTCGCCACCGCTTTAGCCAAATTGGAAGCTGATGATACGATTGGTTGCGTAATCCTGACAGGTTCAGAAAAAGCTTTTGCAGCCGGTGCCGATATTAAAGAAATGGCCGATAACGAATATCTCGACATATATAAAAATGACATGTTTGAGGCTAATCACTGCGCCATAGAGCGCTTTCGCAAGCCGATCATTGCCGCCGTTTCAGGTTATGCCCTCGGCGGAGGCTGCGAAATTGCGATGATGTGCGACTTTATTATCGCTGCTGAAACTGCCAAATTTGGTCAGCCAGAGATTAATCTGGGCGTTATGCCTGGTATTGGCGGAACCCAGCGCCTCGTTCGCGCAGTAGGAAAAGCCAAGGCCATGGATATGTGCCTGACTGGCCGTATGATGGATGCGCAGGAAGCTTTAAGCTCCAATCTCGTCTCTCGAGTCGTACCGCTGGACAATCTTATGGAAACCGCTCAAGAGGCCGCAGCCAAAATAGCAGCCCAGAGCCAACCAATCGCTATGATGACTAAAGAGGCCGTGAATGCGTCCTTTGAGATGACATTGGCACAAGGCATTCGTTTTGAACGGCGTCTTTTCCAGTCCATGTTCACGACCCAAGATCAGAAAGAGGGCATGGCAGCCTTTAGTGAAAAGCGTAAACCGCATTTCAAGAACAAATAAAGGTGGGACTACCCTGTTGACGCGCCCTGCCCGCGAGTCTATAGGCGGCGCTTGAAATTCTAAATCTGCTCTTTGATAGCGGATAAATACTGAGGTAAACATGGCAAATACTGCATCAGCCAAAAAAGCCGTTCGTTCGCAAGCGCGTAAAACGGCTGTTAATCGTAATCGCCGCACTATGGTGAAGTCTAACCTTCGTCGTGTTGAAGACGCGATCACAAAAGGTGACAAAGCCGCAGCGGCCGAAGCTCTAAAAGCGGCAGAGCCTGCTATCATGCGCGCAGTCACAAAAGGCGTGTTCCACAAAAACACGGCATCTCGCAAAATTTCTCGCCTCTCCAAGCGCGTTAAAGCTATTGGCTAAGTCGAAATACATTTTTTGAATCAAGCCGCTTTCAAAGCGGCTTTTTTTATGCCCTTCTAACGGCACTGCCTTGATGCACATGGTTGTGCGGGCCCAGCCCTTCACGTAGAGCAGGCACACGACGTCGCACATCTTACAGGCGTGCAATTTCCACTAACCATGGGGCCAACGCCAAGTACTTCAAACACCAACTGCAGAAACTTAAAAAAGTGTGAACTTTTTTTGACAGCTAGTTCTTTGCGACTCTTACGTTTTTTTCTGTCAACTGAAAATGATATCGATTTTGCGATTCATTGCTGTTGACGCCGGCGAAAAGAGTCGGTTTATAAGAGAGAAGACAGGGCTGTACGGGGTGCCTGTTCGATCAGGGGAAACGAAGGTTTGTGAGACCCTCACAAAGCTTCAATCCACACATTATTATTATATTACAATGGCTTACCCTTGTAAGCCATATAAGAGCATGCGGAGTATCGTCGATGGCTGACAACGATCATATTGTGACTGAAGCTGTATCGAAAACAGCTTCAAAATCTGGTCGTCCAGCGCCCGATCTTTATACAGGGGAACCTCCGTTACAGAGCGCGCACAATACCTGGGCCAAAGTTAGAAACGATCTTTCTTACGCTTTGGGCGCCAATATTCATCGCTCTTGGACTGGACGTTTGCGCGTGTCCTCAGCAACCGATCGTATTGTGACGCTTAGTGCGCCAACGCGTTTCATCGCGTCAAAAATTGAAACTAATTACGCTGATACTGTCCGCCGATTGTGGAAGAAGCATGACATGGTCGACCCAGCGCGGGATGTGATGTTTTCAGCGGCAGCCGGCAATACCCCAGCTGTAACTGCGCCCAGCGCTAAGCCTCGCACCAAATCCACAGTGCAAGCTATTCCCTCACCTCTCACTGAAAACAGTGCTGCAGAGGGTAAAAAGGGCGGTGAGAGCCCGCGGGATCGCTTCACCTTTGACAATTTTGTCGTCGGCGCATCTAACGAGCTTGCATTTGCTGTGGCCCGTCAAATTGCCAGCTGCCGCGCAGCCCAATATAATCCAATCGTCATTCACGGTACAAACGGGATGGGGAAAACCCATCTTCTTTACGCGATTGAACATGCAGTTAAGCAAACTGATCCCAATCACCGCGTGAAATTGATCTCTTCTGAAGCCTTTGTCAGCGCCTTTGTTAGCTCTGTACGCGGTGGTAACGGACGTGATGCCATAGACGCCTTCAAATCATCTCTTCGCGATGTTGACCTGCTGATCATTGATGATGCACATTTCATTGCAGATAAGCCCGGCAGCCAAGAAGAATTGCTGCACACGCTTGTCTCACTTGTTGATCAAGGACGACAAATCCTCATCGCCGCCGACCGCCACCCTGACAAAATTGAAAAAGCGAGTGAGCGATTAAAGTCTTATCTTTCTTCCGGTCTTGTCTGTAAAATTGGCGCCGCTGATTACGAACTACGTCTTAGAATTTTGGATCGCCTTATCGCAAGACGCCGTGCCAGCGGAAATGATAGCCTTGCGATCCCACAAAATGCGCGCGATCACCTGGCAGCACGCATGAATGCGACCCCGCGAGACCTCGAAGGCGCTTTTAATCAGATTGTTGCCCAGAGCGAGTTTTTGGGAACACCCATTACACTTGAAACAGTTCAAGAAACACTTTCGGATTCCCGCTATACGACGGGGCAGCGCCTGACCGTTGACCGTATCCAAAAAGCTGTTTGCGAAGAATTTCGTGTTACTTTGACCGACATGACCTCAAAGCGGCGGGCTCGCATTATCGCCCGTCCACGCCAAGTGGCCATGTATCTTTCAAAAAAGCTGACTAAACGATCTTTACCAGATATAGGCCGCCGCTTTGGAGGGCGTGATCATACAACTGTCATGCATGCGGTAAAACGCATCGATAGCTTACGCGCAGAAGACGTCGCCTTTAACGCCCAAATTGAAGCGGTTGAAACAGCGCTAAAACGATAAGCGCTTTAAAATTCAAGCATTAAAAAAGCCGCTCAATAAGAGCGGCTTTTTATTTAGTTTATTAAGGGGGTTAAACCTTCTTGAATAAAAGCGTCATGCGATTGGACTCCCCGATCGCTTCCATTTTTGTTTTTAACTCCGCATCTTCTCGGCTTGTGGCGAGACTCGGAGGGAGACGCCAAACAATATCGTCAGTTGTTGGAACGTCTTTTGGGTTCTCATTCACGTCAGACTCTTTGACGAGCTCAAACCCAGCTGCCTGAAATTTGGCGATAACATCAGATTTTTTAAGATAGCCCTTGCTTCCATCTGCCCAGGCATCGTCATTGGCCTCAGGGCCCTGATGTTGGACAACGCCAACAAGACCATCTGGCTTGAGCAAAGCATAAGTGTCAGCCAGAGCTTGTGTCATGTAAGCGCCTTCGCCTTCGAAACGTGAGAGGTTATGAAGCGCTCGGACAAATAGAACAGCGTCAACTTTTCCGTCCATAGCGGCATCGCGATCGCCAAATGTGAATGCGGAAATTTTGCCATCCGAACCGGCACGCCAAGCCTGAGCACCTTCGACCCATTCGGTCGTCCAAGTCTTTTTCTGTTCAATGAATTCCGGTGCAGAGAGGCGTCCACCAAATTCAGGCCACATCTTGATTGAGTAATCAACACCAATCAAATGACCTTCATTGCCCAAATACGGAACCAGTATTTTTGAATACCAACCGCCACCTGGCAGGGCTTCAACAACGGTCATCCCAGGCGTAATTCCAAAGAATTCGAGGGTCTGTTGTGGGTGACGGGCATCATAACGCGCCTTAGCTTTTTCGGGCTGCGATGCCAGAATAGTTGCAAGCTTTGCCTTATTTGCTTGCATAGAAGCCTCGGCTTCTGCGAATTCCTTCACTTTTGCAGCAGTTTTTTCTACCTCGGCATTTCCGCCGCAAGCTATGAGCGATAAGGCTGTCGCTGCTAATACAATATTCTTTAATGTCATTTGACTCTCCCTTAGTGTTTTCCGTCTGTACGCATCTTAATTCCACAACGCAAATCGCGACTTCGTGAGGCGGGCCGCTAAGTCACTTTGAGATGGACTTCGGTCTCGGGTGATTCCCACTCGCTTTCCATAAAATCAAACATAGAGCGCGGCACATCCATCGCGAAGGTTTCGCCCTTATCGGCATTCCGCGATTTAACACGGCGCCATCGTTCTTCAGAGGGAACATCTACCCAATGCAAATTAGGCTCTGCCTTTGCGGCTTTAGCAAGCTCCCAAAATCTATGACGATGGGCGGCCTTGGTGAAACCCAAATCCAAAACAACAGGAAGGCCCTGTGATAAAATTTGTAGTGCGGTTTCCCATATTTGGCTCTCCACACGTCCAATCCGCTCCATTGCCCAGTCATGACGTATAGGGTCAGGGCTATCCATCCAAAACAGAGTGGTCATCCAATCGTCAATTGAAAATCGAATGCCGCCAGTCTTTTGCGCAAGTTTCAGCGCATAGGTGGTTTTACCGGCGCCTGTACCGCCTGTAATCAAATAGACCTTAGGCACGTTTCTCGTGAAATTGACCATATTTGCGATAGCGCCCCAAATAGGTTGGAACGATTGCTTCGATGGTTTCGAGGCGGATATCTAGATCCGCGAAGCTCAGCGCATCATCAGCAACGACATTATCAACTTTCAAGTTCTTAACTTGATCCCTTGTAAGGAAGGGTTTCACGAAAGGCGCTGCCCCCGAAATTTCCCCTGCAAACCCCATCATATTAGCGGCGAACCACGGTACCGGCGCGAGGAAACGTTTACGATCGATTGTCTCCAACATAAATTGCATCAGCTCTTTAAAGGAGTAAGTTCTTGGACCGCCCAGCTCATATGTTTTGCCCGACGTTCCTTGGGTCGCAACTTTTGCGATGGCTTGTGCAACATCACCGACATAGACGGGTTGAAACTTAGTTGTTCCACCGCCCAGAAGCGGCAGTGCCGGCACAAATTGCGCCATAGCAGCAAAGCGATTGAAAAACTGATCTTCTGCACCAAAAATAATAGAAGGACGCATGATATCCGTCGATGGAATTTCAGCGCGCACGGCTTGTTCACCTTCAGCCTTGGTTCGGGAGTAATCACTCTCGCTCTCCGCGTCAGCACCAAGAGCGGAGACTTGAACAAAATTTGTAATGCCTTGAGCGGCAGCGGCTTTCGCCAGTGTCGCAGCACCGCGCACATGTAGGCTTTCAAAGCTTTGCTTTCCCTCCTCGAATAAAAGCGCGACAAGATTGATGACAGCATCAGACCCTTGGACAGCTCGTTCAACGGATTTAGCAAAACGCAGATTGGCCTGCACCAACTGCACTTGACCAACATTGCCAATAACTTTCAGCTCTTGGGCCGTATGTGGACGGCGTACAGGCACGCGCACGCGCCAGCCTTCCTTGACGAGCTCACGGATAACATATTTCCCGAGAAATCCCGAGCCACCAAAAACGGTAATCAAACCTTTAGTCATAGCCAAAACCTTAGCTTTAAAATCTTGTCGCCCGATTAGCGGGAATTGGACAAGCTGTCTATGTCTTTAGTGCCGCAATCAATCCGTCACTTGCTTGTTCAATGAGGTCCAGAACGCGGGTGAAACCATCGCCGCCGCCATAATAAGGATCGGGGACTTCTCGCGTGGCCCCATCATTCGCGTAGTCTAAAAAAAGACCGAGACGTGATAAGTAACTCTCAGGACATATCTCTTCCAGAGCTCTCATATTTTGATCGTCCATCGCGAGAATATAATCAAATTCACCAAAATCAGCTCGGATGACTTTCCGAGATGCTTGGCCTTTAAAGTTATAACCGCGCGCTTCTCCCGCTTCGATACTTCGCTGGTCCGGTGCTTCGCCGATGTGCCAGCCACTTGTCCCTGCACTATCAATTATTACATTTAGGCCCGCTTGCTCCGCACGCGCCCGAAAAACGGCTTCTGCGGTGGGGGATCGGCAAATATTTCCGAGGCAAATAAATAAAACTTTTGGCGTCTGCATAGCTCTCTTCTATGATGAATAATATGAAAAGCAAAAAGATACTTATTCTAACCGGCGCAGGCATATCCGCCGAGAGCGGTATTGACACATTTCGCGCGGCGGGAGGACTTTGGGAAAACCACCGCGTCGAAGACGTCGCCACACCTGAAGGGTTTGCTAAAGATCCCAAACTTGTTCACCGCTTCTATAATTTACGCCGTTCGGCACTTAAAACCGTAAAGCCTAATCCCGCCCATATCGCCCTCGCCAAACTCGAGACTAGCCTTAAGGCAAGCGGCGGTCAGCTTACCCTTGTTACTCAAAATGTAGATGACCTGCATGAGCGCGGCGGCGCCCAAGACGTCATTCATATGCACGGTATTCTAACCTCCATGCTCTGCGGCATTTGCGAAAATCGTTGGGAACATATTCAGGATGCTTCGACTGAAATGATTTGTCCTAAATGCTATGTCAAAGGCGCCTGTCGGCCTGATATCGTTTGGTTCGGCGAAATGCCCTACGCCATGCACGTCATTGAAGAGCGCCTCGCCGCTTGCGATCTCTTTGTCTCAATTGGGACGAGCGGGGCGGTTTATCCTGCCGCTGGCTTTGTGCAAATGGCCAATGCTTGTGGTAAGACGACCTTAGAGCTCAATCTTGAACACTCCCAAGGCTCTCATTTTTTTGATGAAAGCCGCCTTGGCCCAGCCGGAACTCTTGTTCCGCAATGGGTGGATGAAATCTTGGGTGCGTAAGCCTTGCCCCGCCGCGCAGCATCGCCTAGAACGCCCCTAAATCAGACTAACCGAAGGACATTTCCTCATGGCAGGCCATTCCAAATGGGCCAATATCCAACACCGTAAAGGTCGTCAGGATAAGGCCCGCTCAAAGCTTTTTTCTAAACTCGCTAAAGATATTGCGATTGCTTCAAAAATCGGCGGTCCTGATCCCGATATGAATCCGCGTCTGCGTCTGGCCATTGCCAACGCCAAAGGCCAATCCATGCCGAAAGATAATATTCAGCGCGCAGTTGATAAAGGCGCCGGCGGCGACGGGGAAGATTACGAAGAAATTCGTTATGAGGGCTTCGGCCCCGGCGGCATTGGATTTATTGTCGAAGCCAGCACGGACAATAAAAACCGCGCGGCTATGGCGGTGCGCACAGCCTTTTCTAAAAATGGCGGTGCTTTGGGCGAGACAGGTTCCGTAGCCTTTATGTTCGACCAAGCTGGCAAAATTGAATATCCATTGTCCGTGACAGATGAAGACGGCATGATGGAAGCTGCGATTGAAGCGGGCGCAGATGATTGTGAATCCGATGATGCCTCTGATGATCAATGGGACGAATATGAACCCGTTCATACCATCTGGACAGCTCGAGACGATCTTGGCTCAGTTGCCGGTGAGCTTGAGAAGAAATTCGGTGAAGCGAAATCTGTAAACCTGGTTTGGAAAGCCCAGAACAATATCGACAACCCTGATCAAGCACCCGCGGTCGTACGCCTGATGGACGCGCTAGAGGATTGCGATGACGTTTCTACTGTCTTCCACAATTTCGAAATGAGCGAAGCAGCTGCCGCTAAGTTGGCTGAGGAATAAGTACGCTCACATTGTTGTATCATTAAGGGAGCCATAGGGTTCCCTTTTTTATTGCTTC
>JAHDCL010000028.1:5097-19584 GCA_020629875.1 Hellea sp. | reverse complement strand
CGCTCACATTGTTGTATCATTAAGGGAGCCATAGGGTTCCCTTTTTTATTGCTTCCGGCAGAAAATGATAACTGCTCAGATATATCTTGATCGGTCCCAGGTTTGCGAAAACGGCTTTGACCGTCCGCTAGCCTGCACGACCAGTAAGTGCTCCCGGGTGAGATCGCGCGGATGGTCTGCCCCGCAGCTATGCGCAATCATATCGACTTCTTTTTGTATCGCCTTGCAATAATTCATGACTCTCACCGCTTTATTGGTCGGATCAAGCCCGCGCTGTAAGCGCTTATTATGCGTGGTAATTCCTGTTGGGCAGGTATTTTCATCGCATTTCAAAGCTTGAATACAGCCAAGCGCAAACATAAATCCGCGCGCAGCATTCACGAAATCAGCTCCTACGCAAAACGCCCATGCGACATCCTCAGGGGTAACAAGTTTCCCGCTGGCGATTAGTGCAATGCGCTCACGTAGCCCTTCCTCGCGAAGGAGGTCATCAATGAGCGGGAGCCCTTCACGGATAGAAAGTCCCATATTATCCAAGAGCGGCAAAGGCGCGGCGCCCGTCCCGCCATCGCCGCTATCCAAGGTGATGAAATCTGGAGCACTCTCCAGACCGCGGGATTTAATTTCTGAAAACAACTCTTTGATCGGTGTGATATTGCCAACCACAAATTTAATGCCTGTTGGACGCCCAGAGGCTTTTCGCACCTTTTCTATCAAATCGAGTAACTCTGCTGGAGATCCGGCATCCACATGTCGATTGGGAGAGATTGCCGCCTCGCCCGCTTTAATGCCGCGAATTTCAGCAATTTCCGCTGTGACTTTTTCGGCAGGAAGGATTCCGCCTTTGCCCGGTTTTGCGCCTTGAGACAGTTTGAGTTCAATCATTTTGATTAGCGGGTTTTTACAAATATCTCGGAGCTTACCCTCGTCCAAAGTCATATCGTCTTTGCGCGCGCCAAATTTACCTGTTCCGAGTTGAAAAACGACATCACATTGGCCGGCAAGGTGATAAGGAGACACGCCGCCCTCCCCCGTATTGAGCCAACAGCCCGCCATCCCGGCCCCCAGAGACAGAGCTTCAACGGCGGGCTTGGAGAGAGAGCCATAGCTCATGGCAGAGATATTAAAAAGACTTTTGGGCGCATAGGGGTTGGGTGTGTTTGGACCAATCACAAAAGCGGGTTTTGGCGTATGCTCGCCCTCGAGTTTGGGAAATAGTCCATTTGCAAATATGGGGGTTCCAGGAGAGAGGACTTTTGTTGACCCAAAAGGGACAGTTTCATGACCATCATCACTAACATCATTGATGTAGTCGCGCTGCGCCCGGTTGAAAGGCATTTCCTCACGGTCCATCGCGAAAAAATATTGACGGAAAAATTCGCCCAATTTTGAAAAAACGGACCTAAAACGTCCCAGTACAGGGTAGTTACGCCGCACTGTATCTTTGGTCTGCGTGACGTCGATGATGAATAGGATTAAAACAGCCGCCGCCAAAACCCCAAGCACGAACAGAAAGAGCGAACCAAGGATGTTAAGGCCTCGCACTGCCGTTACTGTGAGCATTTCCATAGTGTCAGATACGGTGCTTTCGCCCGCCAAAATGAGGTTCATATTTCTCTCCCTAAAGAGATTATGACGAGCAAATTTAGAACTCGCAAGAAGCTTCGTGATTCAGATGGAGAAATTACCTACATAAAAATTGCAACACATTGCATGCCTTCAGCGACTAACTGACCTTTGGTATTCCAGACCCGCATGACTTGGGTTGAGTACCCCCCAGACGCAGCGGAAAGTCTTGTTTCCACCTGCCACCAACCATCATCTGTTGTAGGTTCATCCGTTAGGACAGTAAATATCCAGTTGACGGAACTCACAGGGCCGAACTCTGTAAAAAGCGGTGCCGCCGCAGGCGGAAGAACATCCCCTAACGTTAGAAGGCTTGCGGCGCCCAGACGGGAACTTTCATCGTGGTGGCGAGACCATGTACGAATATATCCTTCACTCGCACCGCTCATAGGGCGCGCCCCTTCAATCAAGCGAGTGTCAAAACGATTAAAAAAGGAAGGCACAAGGCTTTCTGCTCTAGGCGGCGTAAAGGGCTCACAAAGCTCTGGCGCGGGCGCGATTGGTGCAGGCAAGTCAATAGTAATGGCGGAGTCACGCTGCGCAGCAAAAATAAAGCTGCAATGTGAAATCACCTTGTCGTCCACTCTTCCTTCCGTCTCCACAGAGGTTACATTGCGGCCTTCTCGCAATAGATGGCATGAAAAAATGGGGTCTTCTGAGACGGGCCCGATGAAGTTCACAGTCGCACTCCGAAAAGGCGGCAGGTTCGGAAATTTCGACTGCGCCGCCACAAGCGAAAGGCCTGCCGTCAACCCGCCATAGGCCGTTCGCCCTTGGCGCCAGCCCTGGGGAATGATCGCGCGGTAGCCCTCACCCTCACGGGTCATGCCGCGAGCAATCTCATTAAAACCTATCATCAAGACCTCGTAGATTCAAAATATCAATCTCTACATAACCTTGTCAGCCGTGAAAATATAAGGCTTTATCTGCGCATGACCGAAATTCAAAAACATGTTGCCCTTATTGTTGGGGCTGGGGATGATACGGGCAGCGCGATTGCGCGGGCCTTTGCGAAGGACGGTTTGCACGTTTGTGTCGTCAGAAGGCCAGCGCGATTGGACAAACTGAAAGTGCTGGCTGCTTCCCTGAACAAAGACGGCTATGCCGCCTCAGCACATGGCGTGGATGCACGTGATGAAACGGCGATGGCGGAGCTCATTATAGATATCGAGACAAATATTGGGCCTATTGATGTCGCTGTCTTTAACATAGGCGCCAATGTAAAATACGATATCTCCAAGACCACACCCCGCGTGTTCCGCAAAGTTTGGGAAATGGCGAGCTTTGCTGGATTTCTTATGGCACATAACGTGGCGCCCCACATGGAGAAACGCAGCCGCGGCACGATGATATTTACCGGAGCAACGGCCTCGATTAGAGGCGCCGCCGGATTTTCCGCTTTTTCCGCCGCCAAACACAGTCTGCGTGCCCTCGCGCAAAGCTGCGCACGCGAGCTAGGCCCAAAAGGTGTCCACGTCGCCCATGTCATTATAGACGGCGCGATTGATTCGAGATTTATCCGCGAGATGTTTCCTCAAGTCGATGACATGCGGGAGAAGGATTTGATTCTCAATCCTGCCCATATCGCTGATAATTATGTATGGCTGCATCATCAACCCAGAGATAGTTGGACGTTCGAGTTAGATTTGCGGCCCTATGGAGAAAAATGGTAATGAGTCAAAACGCTTCAAAAACGCTAGAGTTTTATTATGACTTCGGTAGTCCCAATGCCTATTTTGCCTGGAAAGCCCTCCAAGGTGTGAGGGAGCGCACCAGCCTAAACGTTATCATGCACCCGGTGCTGATTGGAGGCATATTTAAAATCACGAATAACCAACCACCTTGGCAAGCTTTTGCCAATGTGCCCAACAAAATGAAGTATATGCAACTGGAAATCCAGCGTTTCATAAAAGATTACAAATTGACAGAATTTAAATTTAACTCTGCCTTCCCAGTAAACACGTTACTCGCCATGCGAGGCGCGATTGCGGCCAAAGAGGCCGGACATCATGAAACCTATTATCCCGCAGTGTTTAAAGCGATATGGGAGGCGGATAAAGACATTAGTCAACCCGAAGTATTGGCCGCCATATTGATTGAGGCCGGGCTGGACGGAGACGCTATTATCGAAGCCACTAAAATGCCAAAAGTCAAAAAGGGCCTGATGGATGCCACACAAGCCTGCGTAGACCGCGGAGCCTTCGGTCTGCCGACCTTCTTTCTGGCCGATGAAATGTATTTCGGAAAAGACCGCATTTTGCAAATCGAACAGGCAATAAGCCAATCATGAACATTGCAATTTTCGGCGCTGGCTCCATTGGGTGTTATCTCGGAGGCCTTTTGGCTGAAGCAGGCGCCAATGTGACTTTTATTGGTCGTGAACGGTTCAAATCTGAACTGGACACCCATGGCCTGACTCTTACTCATTTCGAAAGAGATGAAATTTTTATTCCAGCTGCGAAATTTACGTTCTCTCTGGACCCCTCTGATATTGCGAGCGCTGATGTTATCTTGCTGACAACTAAGTCTCAGCATACCGCTGATGCCGCAAAAACCATAGATGAATACGCTAAGAATAATGCCCTCATTATTAGCTTTCAAAATGGTGTTCGAAACCCAGAAGTCTTAAGAGACGAGCTGTCGAGCCAATCCGTATTGGGCGCTGTAGTTCCCTTCAATGTCACAGGCACTGGCCCAGCTCGCTTTCATTGCGGAACTGAAGGGGATCTAACTGTAGAACATATTACAGATGAAAGACTAAGCATTTTAGAAGAAAAATTTGCCCAAGCGGGTCAAGGCATGGCCATGACAAAAGACATTCTCGCCGTCCAATGGGGGAAGCTTTTAGTCAACCTAAATAATGCGTTTAATACCTTGTCAGGCGGAACCTTAAAACAAGGCCTGCTCCAAAGAGATTATCGCCGCGCTTTGGCTTTGGTTGTTGAAGAGGGTCTTCAAGTTGCTCGCGGAGCCGATATAGAGCCCGCGGCCTTCGGGAAAGCAGATGCTGCCAAGATGATTAAAGTTCTACGCCTACCCAATGTTATTTACAAAATTATAATGAATAAAATCGTGAAAATTGATGATGCCGCACGATCTTCTATGCTGGATGATTTGGAAATGGGTAGAGTATCAGAAATAGATTACCTGCAAGGCGAGATCGTCCAATTGGCGGAAAAAACAGGGCAAGTCGCACCTTATAATCTTATTATTTACCGCTTGGTCATCCAGGCCTTTTCGACAGGGTCCTCCCCTAAATTGTCGGGCCACGAGATTTATACCGCCCTAAAATAAAGTGCGGCGCCACGTGTACTGGGAGGGGGGTGTTCACGTGACGCCGCTAATGTGGGCAGGGTATAAGCGCCAAATCTTCAAGGGGAGGAAGGAAGAGGCAGCCCCGCGCACATATTCGTTTTTTCTTAGCCCTATTTAGGCAGCTTTTGGCTTACTACTAGGTTTTGATTGAATTAAATTTCCGTCATTTATTGAAATTTTTCGCGGTTTCAGAGCTTCGGGAACTTCACGTTTTAGTGAGATTACCAAAAGGCCATTTCTGAGGTCTGCGCCCTCAACGCGAACATGGTCCGCCAATTGGAAGCGCCGCTCAAAACCACGTTCGGCGATACCTCGGTGCAGATATTCTACATCATCATTGTCAGCGTCCGATGTTTTACGGCCGGTAACAGTCAGCACATTTTCATGGCTCTCAAGCTCAAGTTCATCCTCTGAAAAGCCAGCGACTGCTAATTCAATTCGATAAGCGTTTTCAGAGAGTTGCGCGACATTATAGGGTGGGTAGCTGTTCCCAGATGACGCTTGTTGGCTAGCAGCATCAATTAGGTTTGCCATGCGGTCTAAGCCCACAAATGAACGGTAAAGAGGGGAAAAATCGTAAGTTCTCATTTTAAACATCCTTTTAGCAATGTTATTTCAGGCCCTCCTTATGAGCGGCCTTTCAGGTTTATTTGGGACCCATATCGGCGTCCCGTGGTCCTAAATGGGAAATGGATTTCGGCTTTCAAGGGAATAAACTGTGATTGCGCTTCATTTTGAATACAGTAAAAAACAGCAATACCCAATAATGAGAGATGGTTATAATGCATTTTAAATCTTTATCGACGGCCCTTTTGGGCGCTAGCCTTATGGCGTTATCAGCCTGTTCTGGCGGATCAGACACAACCCCAGCCGCCCCGAAACAAGACGTTGTAAAAACACCTGCGACTATGGCTGACATTTTGGCTCACCCCCGCCGGGCGGACTCCACAGCACGCGATAGGTTTCGCAATCCAGCCGAGACATTAGAGTTTTTCGAAGTCGGCCCAGGGAAAAAAGTTGGAGAAATTTGGCCAGGTTGGTACACACCTGTCATCGCCCCCTATTTGGCTGAAAATGGTGGGACTTATGTGGCCGTTCTGCGCCAAGGAGAAACGGAACGCATATTAAAGCGCAATGCAGCTTTTACCGATAAGTATGTCGGTGCCGAAGGCTTTGGCAACATAGAACTTGGTAAATTCGGTGATGAAGATACCCCAATATTAGAAACTGGTGATTTAGACATCCTTCTAACTTTTCGTAATGTCCACAGCTGGATGCGCGGCGGTTATAGCGACAAAGCCTTTGCCGATTTCTACGCGGCGCTTAAGCCCGGCGGCATTCTCGGTATTGTTCAGCACAGACTACCAGAATCTGCCACGCAAGATCCCGATGGCGGAACAGGCTATGTACAGGAAAGCTATATAAAAGACATGGCTAAACGCGCAGGATTTGAATTTGTAGCCAGCAGCGAAATTAACGCTAATCCGCGTGATACTGCCGACCATCCCTTCGGTGTATGGACGCTGCCGCCGAGCTCTCACGTGCCGAAAGACGCCAAGAAAATTCCTGAAGGTTTTGATGCTCAGCTTTTCAAAAATATTGGCGAGTCTGACCGAGCCACGCTTAAATTTAGAAAGCCACTCTAAAGGTTGAAAAAAAATCTGGCACTTTGGGGTGATGCATCCCATATAGTGTGCAACGAATTGCATATACTGAAAGGAACATACCATGGATAATGCAGATATCGCCGCAAAGATGACAGAAGCCCTGACGAAAGCAGGCGGAACAGATAAATCTGTGAAATTTGATTTTGGTGATGATGGCCAAGTTTTCGCATCAGGTACAGAAGCAACGACTGAAGACAAAGACGCAGATTGCACTATCTCTGTTTCCAAAGATGATTTTATCGCTTTAGCCGAGGGCAATCTTGATCCCATGATGGCTTTTATGTCTGGTAAATTGAAAGTTGCTGGTGACATGTCTGTAGCCATGGGTCTTCAAAGCATCTTCTCTAACATGTAATTAACACAACCTGTTATGTGAGGGGGCCATAGGGCCCTCTTATTTTTCGATGGCTGGAATACCTCCTACATATGAACAGGCCGATATAGTCCGGCCCGGCGGTCGGCCCCTACCGGATGCGCTGGAACCGCGAATGCGGACTTACTACATCCACCGCGGGGATGTACGCCTTCGCGTCATGATTGCCAGTGCACCAGTGGACGAACCTCGAGGTTCAATAATTTTTTCTCCGGGACGCACCGAATTCATTGAGAAATACTTAGAAACCGCGACAGACCTTATCGCGCGGGGCTTCAACATTCTTATTGTGGACCCTCGCGGTCAGGGTCTGTCCAGCCGGCTTCTTGATGATAAGATAAAAAGCTATGTGGGCAGTTTTCAAGATTATGCGGATGATCTCGCTTTTGCCGCCGATGAGTTTTCATCTCTCTTGCCCAAACCGCACATTGTCATGGGACATTCGATGGGCGGGACTATAGCCCTACAGACGGTACTCAGCGGGGCCATGAACCCTTCCGCCGTTATATGCTCGGCTCCGATGTTAGGGCTTTATGATCTGGATACGCCGATTATGAAGTGGGTCATCCGCGGACTATCCGCGATTGGCTTAAAAGCCAGAAACCTTCCTTTTCAAAGGCAGCGGAACGGTCTTCCTGTCCCATTTAATGTTAACAAGCTCACAAGCGATAAAGATCGTTACCGTCATTGGGCGGCGTATTTTCAAACCTCGCCGCGGCTACGGGTAGGTCCGCCCACTTACGGGTGGATAGTACAAGCGCTAAAGTCCATGTCTTGGGTAAATCGTAATGCAGGTGAACTCAATATTCCCTGTCTTATTGTCGCTGCAGGGGCGGACCCCATCGTTGATCCAGCCTCAAATGAAGAGTTTGCTTCCAAAGCCCGCGCTACATTTAAAGTCGTTCCCGGAGCGTTACACGAGCTGTTCTTGGAACGTGATGTTTACCGAGACCAGTTTTTTGAAACCTTAGATAGCTTCTTAGCTGACAACGCACTTTAAACGTGTTTCAAGGTCTCATAAATTTCGGGCAACAAGGCGGGATCTCCAACAGCGACAGCTCGGCCTCCATCAACTGCTGACCCTCCATGCCAATTCGTTAGCTTTCCGCCAGCACCTTCAATAACGGGTATGAGCGCCCGCACGTCGCACGGCTTAAGCTGCGCTTCGATAATAATATCCATTTTCCCTGCTGCCACCTGCCCATAACCGTAGGCATCCAGACCAAGACGCGAAAAACGCGTTTTTTTGCGAATGATCTCATAAGCCGAAAGTTCATTGGCGCTGAGCATTGAAAGAGGTTCAGTGCATCCTAAAATGGCTCGCCTCACATCGCCGCCACAACTACGAGCCTTTAACTCAATTTCAAAATCGTCCTGTTGCAACCAAGACCGCCCTGGGGCTCCCCAAAATTGCTTATTTTGCGCAGCCACATCAATAAGTCCCAATATAGGAACTCCCTTATAACTCACAGCAATCAAAGTGCTCCAGACAGGTATGCCAGCCACAAAAGCGCGCGTGCCATCGATCGGGTCTAATGTCCAAAGCCAATCATTTTTCCCTGTAATATCCGGAAGCTCTTCGCCCTCTATGGCATCATCAGGAAAAACCGCTGTAATAAGGTTGCGCATTTGACGCTCACCTTCGATATCAGCCTCGGTCACGGGGTCATAGGCGGACCCTTCAGCCTTATTGATGACATCAATATCCTGAGCATATAGCGGCAAGGTAATACCTCGCGCCCTCTTGGCGAGTTCAGCCATATGAATGAGGCGAACCTCTAAATCAGTTTTCGAATAGTCACTCATGCGGGCCGCATATCATGCGGCCCTGAATTTGTCAGTTATTATTGAGTGAGGTGTTAAGGAGTTACCAAGCGCAAGTTGGTTGCTGCTGGCTTGGAGTTCGCTTCAAGAGACTTTGCCAAATCAAGCAGATGTTTCCGTGGGCCCTCACCCATAGAGTAATAAGCTCTGACAAGGTCCATTGTTTCCTTTTTGGAGAGCACGTCTGGGGCGATGATTTCTGGGTCCGGCGTCCCGCGCATGAGCGGATCCGTTTCAGACAAACCTTCATAAAAATACTGAATAGGGACAGAGAGCGCTTCGGACAATTCGAACAAGCGAGCGGCCGACACGCGGTTTGCACCACATTCATATTTTTGAATTTGTTGGAAGCGAATGCCAACTTCTTCGGCCAAGCTCTGCTGCGTTAAGCCAAGCAAACGGCGGCGCCGGCGTAATCTTTTACCGACATGAAGGTCAATATCGTTGGTCATGGTTTTCCCCTAATCCTTGTAAACGGGTTGATACAGTGTCTCGCCTTTAAGGGGAGCAAGAGCCGTGCCAATCTCTCAAAGGGTGTTCGCCTAAAAAGGGAGGGATTTAGGCCCTGATTCGTGGTTATTTTAGGGGAGTCGCGCCTTAAGCGTATCAAAGCAGCTAAGCCACTGTTTCATTGCGGCACAAAACATAGTTAACACAAGCAATGGGAGAAATGATCGCTCATAAAAAAGGCGGGTCCAGCTAATTAACTCGACCCGCCTTTCGTAATTTTTATCTTTCGAGACCTAGCGCGGAGGCATTCTCGCCCCAGCATCAGTACGGATATACTCACCATTTATATAGCTGTGCTCACACATAAACTCGACGACCTGAGCATATTCCGCTGGATCGCCAAAGCGATTGGGGAACTGTACGTGCGCGCGTAGAGCTTCTTTTACGTTCTCATTCATCTGCTGATAAATTGGCGTTTCATAGAATCCAGGCAGGATTGTATTAACCCGAATACCCTCGCGTGCAAGGTCCCGTGCCATAGGCAGAGCCATTGAGAGGATACCACCTTTTGAGGCAGCATAGGCAACCTGACCAATTTGACCATCTTGAGCTGCAACGGATGCGGTATTAATGATAATTCCGCGTTCACCATCGGGCTCGGTTGGATCTAATGTCATCATCCCCGCCGCAGACTTGGAAGCGCAGAGAAATGAGCCAATCAAGTTAATATTGATTATACGGATATATCTTTCAACATCATGCGGTACAATGGCGCCAGTGTCGCGCTTGCGGGAAACAGTCTTTTCCGCGCCTCCAATGCCCGCGCAATTGATCATAATGCGCTCCATGCCGTTTGCCGCTCGTAGGGCCTCAAAACCTGCATCGACACTCGCATTGTCGGCAACATTTACCTTTGCAAAGGCTCCGCCAATATCTTTGGCCACCATCTGACCGCGATCTTCATTCATATCGAATATGCCGACTTTAATGCCTTTAGCGGCAAGACCGCGCGCTGTGGCTTCGCCTAGGCCGGATGCGCCGCCAGTCACAATGGCGGTAAGAGAAGAATCAAGTTTCATGGACATGCTCCGTTAGAATTATTTGGTATTTTCGGACACCATAGCGGGGTCAAGGTGAAGCGCAATGTTCTAAGTGTCGCGTGTCTCAAGCCATCTTTTATACCGCTTTGTTTGGGCTCCATTTTTCATTTGTTGCTTAAGCGTAGACATTAGCGGGCTAAGCTTAGTTTTCGGAGGCAAACCATCGCCCATGCGATAGAGATTCATTTTGGTCATCGCCATATTGGCGAGCCCTTTAAAAAGTTTACTTTTAGATTTAACTTCTGGGAGTGGCACATGAAGGTTATGACCGAGCTCCCAATCATTAGGGATATTCGGATTATACCCCATAGCCCGTGCAATTCCGATCATCGCAACGTGTCCATCGGCCAACGCGTCTTCAGCTGTTTGTCGCCGCGTGACACCGCCGGTAACCATAAGCGGTATTTTGGCGACTTCGGCTATCTCTTTGGCAAAGTCGATGAAATACATTTCACGATCTATCGTACTTTGGGCTCGGCCATCATCTGCCAGCCCCATCATGGCAGCGCTCTCGTAACTACCCCCTGAAATTTCAACGAAGTCAACATCTTCACCGTTAAGCCAATCCACAACTTGCTTGGCATCGCCGATATCATAGCCCCCTTTTTGAAAATCGGCGGAGTTAAGCTTTACTGCGACTCCGAAACCCGGTTCAACTCGCGCCCGAACCTCGCGGATGATTTCCAGTAAGAGCTTGGCCCGATTTTCCAATGGCCCGCCCCATTCATCGTCGCGTAAATTGGTCAGAGGAGAAAGAAATTGCGCGAGAAGATAACCATGAGCCGCATGAATTTGAACGCCATCAAAACCACAAATTTCAGCGGCATGCGCCGTATCAGCGAAACGCTTGATAATGCCGCGAATTTCATCACCCGATAAAGCTCGGGCAGTTGCAAACATTTTCTCTGCTGGCCCTTCCATCTTTACCTTTGTTGCAGATGCCGATACGGGCTCGGTCCCCTGGGCGGCGTAAATTTGACGCCCCGGATGAGAGATTTGCATATAGAGTTTTGCCCCGCCGGACTTTCCCGCTTGGGCCCATCTTTCAAAGCGTTGCTTGTTATTACCCTGCGCCAATGTTTCCGCGCCGAGATATACGCCGCCGGGACCCGTCATAGCCGTCGGAGAGACCATAACATTTCCCGTTAAAATGAGGCCTGCCCCGCCATCTGCCCATTGCTGATAAAGATTAACCAGTGCGCCACCCGGCACCTGTCCGGTCTCTGCCATGTTTTCTTCCATGGCCGCCTTACACAGGCGATTGGGGATGTCCTGGCCATTGGGAAGAGTTAACGGTGTAAAAATGTGAGACATAATAGGCTCTGTAATTGTGAAAGGCTCTCTATCTTTGGCGCGACGAGAGAGCTTTGAAAAGACCAAAAATACTGATTAGCAGCCATGCGATTTCGATGATGAATGACGCAAGATTAAAGCTAAAAAATAGGGAGATTAAAATAAGTAAGGCGCCCGCCCCATTGGCCGCTGAATATCTCCAGTCTTGAGCCGACAATTTATCAAGTTGTAGCAGTAAGTAGGCCACCAGAATGACTACGACGCCGCCAATTCCAAGAACATCATAAAGGGTTATACTCATGCATCGCCAATCTCATTCACCCGCCGCATTGTCAAATTAATCCGCCCACCTTTCGGGACCAAAGCGCTTTCTCCGTAATACACTTTACTAACGCCATGATGGCACAAGCGCGCCTCCCGGTCGAGTACGACGACATCCCCTGAGAATAGTTTTAGTCCTTTAGTGGTACCGCCGCGCTTTGGACCGCCAATGCGAAACATTGCTGGATCGCCCAGTGACACAGATACAACCGGCGCCCGCAAATTATTTTCATCATTATCAACATGCATACCCATTTTCGAAGATTTGTCTTCTCTATACCAATTAATCAATGTGGCTTCGGGAGCAGCCGGATAAGCTGTCACCTCATTCCAGAGCCTTACGAGCAATTCAGGGAGTGGAGGCCAAGGCGCCATTGTTTTTGGATGGACGGATTCATAACGATATCCCCGTTCCCTATCCGTCACCCATCCCAACGGCCCGAAATTACTCATCACCACAGAGAGCGGCGCGCCTGTACGCGGCATGGTTGGCTGAAAGAAGGGAGCTTCCATTACTCCCGACTTTACAGATTTGATTAACGCTTGCTGTTCTGTCGGCGAGAAATATCCGGGATAATGCTTGAACCCAGGGGGGAAATTCGCAGTTTTATTAAAAGACGGCATATTAAACCATAAATCTAATTGCGGGGGTTATTCCAGCTTTATTCGTTTTTTCCGTTAAAGCACACCTAAGGATGCATTCAAGTAAATTACTTTTCTTGAGGGGGCATCGTAGCCCAAGCATTTATAGTTTAATGGTAAAAATTGTCGTTAAAAATTGACCATTTTCCGAATACAGAATAGTCAACTGGATGATGGGTATGAAAGAGCATAATAAGGGGGATGTGGGCGAGCCTGCCGTCGTAACCTCCGCCTTAGAAGATATTTTGGGGCACAGAATATTCGCCGCCAGCCCCAAAGCTCAAGACTTTTTACGCTACATTGTGACTGAAGCCTTAGAGGGCCGCTCAAAAGCCCTGACAGGGGTAACAATTGCCCAGGACGTCTTTGCAAAGGATGAAAACTTTGATCCCATGCAAGATTCTGTGGTGCGCGTGACGGCCCGGCGTGTACGTTACATGCTACAAGATTATTATTCTCAATGCGCGAGCGAACCCAAAGTCAAAATTACAATCCCAAAGGGAAAATACCGCCCCCTCTTCGAATTTCCTGAATCACTACCCGTCACGGAACAGCTTAACCCTGGATCCGTTAGCCATGAAAACAAGGCGGCAACACCTAAACGAGTAGGGTCTAAATCCTTTTGGGCGGCAGGAATACTGGCTGCATTCACCCTCCTTGTTTTTATTGGGCTTATGCCGCTTAATAGCAACTCTGGCGCTACGGGAACTCAGAGCAAAATCGCTTCATATCCGAGCGTCGCAGTCATACCATTTAAAAATCAAACTGACGATGAAACATATGCCTTTTTAGAAAAAGGCTTACAAAAGCAGATGACAGAGGATTTGTCCCGCTTCACATTTATCCGGCCATTGGCTTATGATGGAGCATATGAGAGCCTCCTCGCAGAAAACAACCCCCATTTTGATTACGCGATAACAGGGGTGCTATTGAGTGTTGAGCCTGAGATAGATTTATATATTAAATTGATAGATATAAATAAGTCTGACATTATTTTTGAAGACCGCATTCGCCGCGCGCCAGGGCAATCTCAGTATTATGATGCGCTCTTTAAGATGGTCTCGGATTTGAGCGGAAATTTCGGTGGGATGGAAGGCGCGATTGTCCAAGACAGTCTCGGCTCCATCCAAGATAAAATTGCTGCGGGAACAGATGCGCTCTCTAATCTAAGTGCTTTTGAATGTCACAGCCTAATAGATGAACTCCAAAAAGCACCCTCTCCTGAAATATATAAAACCTTATATACCTGCACGGAAACCTTGTTGAAAAAAGAGCCCCTGAATGACACCCTTCTCGCAGCGTTTGGATGGCTAATCCATATTGGCGCAGTATCACATGAACCAGTTTTAATGGCACGCTCTATCAATCCTGACATTGATGCCGAGAAAGGGTATGCGATGATGGAAGAAGCTGTCAGGCTCAATCCAGAAAACTCTTGGGCTCAACAAGTTCTTTCATCCACGAAGTTTTATAATGGAGACCTTAAAGGCGCTTTATTTCATGCGGAAATGGCTGTCCTCGAAAACCCATCCAATCCCGATAATCTTACATGGCTAAGCCTATGTTTGGCCCATAACGGCAATTGGGATCGTGCAATCCATTTTGCACAGGAAGCCATAGACAGGAATCCTAATGCGCCAGCCCCATATTACTATACCTTTTTTTTAAAGGGTTTACATGACAATGATCCCGAAGCTATGACTTCGGCTGCAAGAGCTTTCTCATTAAAGGAAAGTTATTATGCCCAGCTTTACAACTATCTCGCTGCAATCGCCACGGGTGATGAACTACAAGTCAAGAAGCTTAAGCCTCAAATTGATAAAATGGCGAGCAGAAACGATGGCGACATCATGACCGTCATCAAGGCGCGAATGCC
>JAHDCL010000028.1:0-4997 GCA_020629875.1 Hellea sp. | reverse complement strand
AAATGGCGAGCAGAAACGATGGCGACATCATGACCGTCATCAAGGCGCGAATGCCTTCGAAAGAGTTACAGCAAAAAGCGCAGCGTCTTATCGCTAGAGGCGAAGCCATATCCTCTGAGGTAGATGGGTAAGCCTCCACACTTTCTAACCATTTGAAAAACAACGACAGCAGGGGCCATAGGCCTCACAAAAAAGTGAGTCTTTTCAGCGGCTAACCCTTGAAGCCGCAAAATTGGTTCCCATATGGGCTCCAACGGGTCGTCTTCATATGGCGAATCCCACAAATTTTTAACTTACGGGTGCTGTTGCAGGCCCAAAAACGGAGAAAACCAATGTCGAAAGTTATCGGTATTGACCTCGGAACCACAAACTCTTGCGTCGCTGTTATGGACGGAGATAAGGCTCGGGTCATTGAAAATTCAGAAGGTGTCCGCACCACACCCTCAGTTGTTGCCTTTACAGATGATGGCGAACGCCTGATTGGCCAAACAGCCCGCCGCCAAGCTGTGACCAACCCAGATCACACTTATTTCGCGGTAAAACGCCTTATCGGCCGTGCTATGACTGACCCAGCTGTCAAAAAGGACGCCAAGCTGGTCCCATATAAAATTGTCAAAGGCAAAGGCGGCGACGCTTATGTCCAAGGCCGCGACAAAGCCTTATCTCCTTCAGAAATCTCTGCGATGATCCTGACCAAAATGAAGGAAACTGCTGAAGCCTTCCTCGGCTCTGAGGTATCACAAGCTGTTATCACTGTTCCGGCCTATTTTAATGACGCTCAACGTCAGGCCACAAAAGATGCTGGTAAAATCGCGGGCCTCGAAGTCCTCCGTATCATCAACGAGCCAACCGCTGCTGCGCTTGCTTACGGTATGGACAAGCAAGACGGTAAAACAATTGCTGTTTATGATCTTGGGGGCGGAACATTTGACGTCTCGATCCTTGAAATCGGCGACGGCGTTTTCGAAGTTAAAGCCACTAATGGCGATACCTTCCTCGGCGGTGAAGATTTTGATATGCACATCGTTGAATATTTCAATGACGAGTTCAAAAAAGACAACGGTATTGATCTGAAAAAAGACAAGCTAGCCCTTCAGCGTCTTCGCGAAGAAGCTGAGAAAGCGAAAAAGGAATTGTCGTCTGCTTCTTCTTACGAAGTGAACCTTCCTTTTATTACAGCGGATGCGTCTGGCCCGAAACATTTCAATATGAAACTCACACGCGCTAAGCTGGAGACACTTGTTGCCGATCTTATCAAACGTACTATCGCGCCTTGTAAGAAAGCTCTGGCGGATGCTGGCCTAAAAGCTGGCGATATTGACGAGATTGTTCTTGTTGGCGGTATGACACGTATGCCAGCCGTCCAAGCTGCTGTGACAAAGTTCTTTGGTAAAGAGCCCCACAAGGGCGTGAACCCGGACGAAGTTGTTGCCATGGGGGCAGCTATTCAAGCTGGAGTTTTACAGGGCGACGTTAAAGATGTTCTTCTTCTTGACGTAACGCCACTTTCCCTTGGTATCGAAACTGAAGGCGGGGTGTTTACGCGTATGATTGACCGTAACACAACAATTCCAACCAAGAAGTCTCAAGTCTATTCAACAGCCGCCGACAACCAGTCTGCTGTAACAATCCGCGTCTCCCAAGGTGAGCGTGAAATGGCAGCGGATAACAAACTTCTCGGTCAATTTGACCTTGTTGGCATTCCGCCAGCACCGCGCGGCATGCCTCAAATCGAAGTGACATTTGATATTGATGCCAATGGTATCGTGAATGTGTCAGCCAAAGATAATGCCACAGGTAAAGAGCAACAGATCCGCATCCAAGCCTCTGGCGGTCTGTCTGATGCCGACATTGACGCTATGGTCAAAGATGCTGAAATGAATGCCGATGCTGATAAAGCTCGCCGCGAGCTTGCTGAAGCCCGCAACAAAGCCGAAGCCTCTATTCACCAAGCTGAAACATCACTCAAGGATCACGGTGACCAAGTCGAAGAAGATCTAAAGGCAGATATCGAAGCGGCAGTGGCTGAGCTCAAAGAGCTTAAAGATTCTGACGATACAGCTGATATCAATGATAAGACTGAAATCCTCTCTGCGGCCCTCATGAAAATGGGTCAGGCCATGTATGAAAATGCGGCGACAGACGAAGATGCAGGTCCAGCCAAGCAAGCCGACGATGCTGAAGACGAAGATATCGTCGATGCTGAGTTCGAAGACGTCGACGAAGACGACAAGGCTTAAGTTCCCCCAGACCCGATGACATTACGTCCTCAGGTTCGACCCCGGATGCGCGTCCTCCCCCATGTGATTTACAGCGTAAGTCGCAAATTGCGCGTCCGGGGTTTTTAATTTTATGACGTTAGAAATAACACCTCCCTTTGGCACCTATGCCCTGCCGCCCGCACGTGAGGCGTGGCGCAAAAAGGCCGATGGGTATAAAAATACCCGCCTTGGCCGCGCCCTGATTTCACGGGCTCGCAAAAAAGCTCTTGCTGGCGAAAAAGGCCCCTTTGATGTTCAAGTTGATAACGGCTTAGTCGCAAGGCTTTACCCCGCGGGCAACCGCTGTGAAAAGCGGGCCTTTGCAGGCGCGCAAATTTGGGACCCCCTAGAGCGTGAGGCCCTGAATACGGCTATCCAATCACAAACCGAGCCACCCTTTGTCTTTTTGGATGTTGGTGCCAATGTTGGACTCTATTCTCTTTATGTGAATGCCTATGCCCAGAGAGCCAACCGCGCCGCTCAAATCATTGCCATAGAGCCCGGCGTGGAAACCTGTTCACGGCTCGAAGCCAATATCGCGGCCAATAACGCAAATATTCAGATCATTCGAGCGGCAGTCTCCGACGAACCGGGAACCGGTTTTCTTGGCGGCGGGGAGACCAATCGCGGCGAAGCTAAATTATCAGCGCAGTCAAGCGAAACGGAGAGGGTCGTCATAGATACGCTACCGCGTATCGCGCGCACACTCGGCATCATCCGAATTGATGCCATGAAGGTTGATATTGAAGGCCATGACCTGAAGGCCCTGACAACATTTTTTGAAGATGCATCCCCAAAGTTACATCCTAGTCTTCTAATTTTAGAGACAGGACGAGAGAGCGTGTCTCCGCTCATTGAACTTTGCAAAGCGAATGATTATGTCGTGGCCGAACGTACAAAAATAAACACGATTTTGAAGAAAGCCTCTCATGTCTAAACGTGATTACTACGAAGTTTTGGGCGTTGATAAAAATGCCGATGAAAAGACGATGAAATCGGCTTTCCGCAAGAAGGCTATGGGTTGTCACCCGGATCGTCATCCCGATGACCCCGAAGCCGAGGCGCGGTTTAAAGAACTTAATGAAGCTTATGGCATCTTATCTGACGCGCAAAAACGGGCAGCCTATGACCGCATGGGGCACCGCGCTTTCGAACAAGGCGGCATGGGCGGCGGAGCAGGCGGTTTCCAAGATTTTGGTGATATATTCTCGCAAATATTTGGCGGCGGGGCCGCGGGCGGCGGCTTTGCTGATATGTTTGGCGGAGGCGGCGGTGGACGTCGTCAACAGCAAGCCCGCGGGTCAGACCTGCGTTATGAAATGGAAATCTCGCTCGAAGAAGCCTTTGGCGGTAAAGAGATTGATATCACTGTGCCCATTGCGGGCGATTGCGATCGCTGCGACGGGTTAGGCGCAGAACCCGGTGCCTCTGTTGAAACCTGCGGAACCTGCGGAGGCGCAGGGCGCGTGCGCACGCAACAAGGTTTCTTTACGATGGAACGTCCCTGCTCGACCTGCGGCGGACAAGGTGAATATGTGTCCAACCCCTGCAAGCAATGTGACGGCCAAGGACAAACCAGACAGCAAACTGAATTGGATGTTACCATCCCCGCAGGCGTTGAGGATGGCACACGCATCCGTCTTTCAGGACAGGGCGATGCGGCGCCGCGCGGACGCGGTCAACCGGGCGACCTTTATATATTTGTCTCCGTCAAACCGCATGACTTATTTGAGCGCGAAGGCGCCAATCTGTTTTGCCGTGCGCCTGTTCCTATGACGACAGCGGCGCTTGGCGGCGATATTGAGATCCCTACTATTGATGGCGGCCGCTCTAAAATTAAAATTCCCGAAGGTAGTCAGAGCGGAAAACGCATGCGTCTTCGCGGAAAAGGTATGAGCGTACTGCGGAGCCAACAGCGCGGGGATATGTATGTCGAGCTGTCCGTTGAAACACCGTCAAAGCTCAATAAGCGCCAACGCGAACTTCTCGAAGAATTAGCCGAAGTCTCTGGCGATGAGATCAGTCCAGAAAGCGCAAACTTCTTTAGCAAAGCTCGCCGCTTCTGGGACGACCTCGTCGATTAGACACCCGTGCGGTGATATCCAAACGGATTAGATTTGTCACCGTCTTAACGGTGCTCGGCACGCTTTATGGCGGACTCTTAGCCTTTCGATTGTTGGGGCATCAAACGGACGCGGCCTCGGACGTGATAAAGCTCGGCGCTGTCATATTCTTAGCCCTAATTCCTTTGTCAGCTTTTTGGTGGACCGTTTTCACCGCGAAAATAAAGGGCCCCGAGAGCGGACTACTGGCTGGCCTTTTAACCGGCATTTGCATCCTTCCCGTTCCGACATTTATTGGCGGGTTCAAAAGTCATTATACCGAACATCACGCTTTTTTCACCGCGGGCATTGAGGCGATGAAATATTCTCTCTCAACGCTGTCCCTAGCCGAATTTATCGCCTTGCCTCTTTGCGCAGCGGCGGGATATGTCCTCGCGAAATATTAGTCCGCTATACGCCGAAAATCACTCGCGCCCGAGGTGATGGATTTCCAAAGGTCAGCGTCTTCGGCGGCGTCTTCAACATCGCGCGTTAAGTTCCAGAGCGTTCTGATATAGTCGCCTTTTTCATCCGTCGTCAGTTGTCCCGTCCAGCTGGTCAGGGAGCCATAGCCTTTGAAGTTAACGGTGAAGGTAATTTGGTCACCTTCGACAAATCCTGTCAGAGGGAATTT
>JAHDCL010000027.1 GCA_020629875.1 Hellea sp. | reverse complement strand
TTCATCGCCATTTGCTGTATTTTGCAGATTTTCTGCGCGTGTGTCTTAGAGAGGCTGCCGCCAAAAACGGTAAAGTCTTGCGCATAAACGAAAGTTTTACGCCCGTTAATCGTGCCCCACCCCGTGACGACGCCATCGCCCGCAAAGTGCTTTTTGTCCATGCCAAAATCAGTCGAGCGATGCTTTACGAACATGTCGAATTCTTCAAAACTGCCGGGATCTAGGAGGAGCTCTAGCCGCTCTCGCGCGGTCAGCTTTCCTTTGGCGTGCTGAGCCTCAATCCGGCGCTCTCCACCACCCAATCGAGCTTCGTCGCGCCGCGCTTGCAGCTGGTCTAATATATCGCTCAAACCTATTCCCCTTCGTTCCAGCAAAACCGATTGCAGCAACCTAATAGGGAGATTGCGAGGGTCAAGTCTCATTTAGTCTTATCACAAGCGCGATAAGGGTGAAATCGTGCTTAGTATCATGCAATTGTGACGCACGCCGTTGCAGTTTTGTCAGTTGCCTTTTGAGTAGATACTCCTACTTTGCCCAAAGCAGAAACTATTCGCTATGTAAGTGCGTATTTGAGGCCATGAAAATCAACAAATCATATATCTTTGCTACGGGGGCTTTTCTCGCCATCGCGCTATGGTTCTGGTATAATTCAGGGCGCGAGGAAAGCAATCCCGCCCCCACAACATCAGCCGCGCAAGAATCCGCGCCAATTCCGACAGTCGTTGTCGAGTCGCGTGAGGCAGAAGAACATCAAAATGCCTTCAAACTTTACGGCCGCACAGAAGCCAATCGTGAAGTTGATGTGAAAGCTGAAACTGCAGGTCTTGTAATTTCAACGCCAATTGCCGAAGGGCGCCGCATTACACGCGGCACTGTGCTTTGCCGCCAAGACGTCGATGCACGCCAAGCGAATCTCGACCAAGCTCAAGCAACCCTTGAAGCTCGGCAATTTGATTTGCAGTCCACCCAAACCCTTGTTGATAAGGGCTATAAATCAGCGGTGCAGCTAAAGTCTCAAAAGGCGGCCGTCGATGGCGCTCGCGCCGCTGTGAAACAGGCACAAATTGAGCTAGACAATGTGAACATGCGCGCGCCCTTTTCTGGCGTGTTCGATAGCCAAATTGCCGAAGTTGGAGATTACCTGCTTCCCGGACAGGCTTGCGGTAAGCTTATTGAGATGAACCCGCTTATCGTTACCGTTCAGCTCACCGAAACGCAGGTTGGTGAAGTGAAAATTGGTCAGGGCGCCGATGTAGAGCTTGTCACCGGTGAGAATGTGACAGGTAAAATCCGCTTTATCGAAGCGAATGCAGATTCCGCCACGCGCACCTTCCGCACGGAAATCGAGGTGCCGAATACGGATTACGCACTCAAAGGCGGCCTTACCGCAACGGTGAGCATTAAGGCAGGCCTGGTGAAAGCGCAGCACGTGCCTTCCAAAATTCTTACCTTGGATTCAGATGGGGCTCTGGGCGTGCGCTATGTCGACTATGATAACCGCGTAGGCTTTTCTGTGATCAAACAAATTGACGAAGATAGCGACGGCATTTGGGTGACAGGCCTCCCCGACAGCACGCGGATTATCGTGCAGGGCCAAGACTATGTTTCCGTGGGCACCGAGGTCGAGCCTAAAACCGTCGGCTATAGCGGAGCCACCGAGTAGTCATGGGCGGCATTGTCGGCATTGTTGGTTTTGCCATTCGCAATTGGCGAATGACCATTGGCATCATGATATTCGCCGTTATTGGCGGCCTAATTGCACTTGATCGCCTGCCCCTTGACGCCGAACCGGACATTCCCGTTCCATTTGTAAATGTACGCGTTGTTCTACCCGGAATTTCACCGGAAGATGCTGAACGCTTACTCATTCGGCCGATGGAAACCGAAATAAAATCCATTGAGGGCGTCAAACAAATCGACTCGATTGCGGCTAACAACGTCGCCTATATCGTCATTGAATTTGATATTTCGCATGATCAAGACAAGGCCCTCACTGATGTTTTAGAAAAAGTGGACCGCGCCCGCGCGGAATTCCCTCAAGAGGCGCAAGAGCCAATCGTTGAAGAAGTATCGACTGCGACATTACCTATTATCACTGTAAACCTTTGGGGTGACGTTCCTGAGCGCGAGTTACAGCGCCGGGCCAAAGACCTACAATCTCGTATTGAGGCACTCCCCCAAGTCCTAGAGGCCAGCATTTCGGGCGAGCGCATCGAGGTCCTCGAAGCAATACTTGACCCCGCAAAAGTCGAGAGCCTGGGTATAACCTATGATGAAATAGCCCTCGCGGTCGGCCGCAATAATAGCCTTATTCCCGCAGGTGCTCTTGAGACAGAGAGCGGTAAATTCAATGTCAAACTTCCTGGTCTTATCGAGAACCCCGAAGACCTTGCGGATCTCGTTGTTCGCCGAGGCGCCAATAACAGTATCGTTCGGATGAGCGATATCTCGACTGTTCGTAGCGGCTATAAGGACGTTGAAAACATCGCACGTTTCAATCGCCGAACATCTGTCTCTCTGGAGATATCCAAACGGCAAGGCGAGAACATTCTGGACACGGCGATTTTAGTTCAGGATTTGGTCGATGAAATCAGCTCTCGGGACGATTGGCCAGAAACAATTAACATTACCTATAGTCAATCGCGCTCAGTTTATATCAATGACATGCGTAGAGAGCTGTCATCATCAATTATCAATGCCGTCATCCTCGTCTTTATCGTCTGTATTGCCGCATTGGGTTGGCGTTCTGCGATATTTGTAGGGTGGGCCATCCCCGCCAGTTTCCTGATTGCCTTCTTCCTTTTCTTTGTCCAAGGCGAGACCATCAATATGATGATCTTATTTGGCCTAATCCTCTCAGTGGGCGTTCTGGTTGATAGTGCCATTGTGATCATTGAATATGCGGACCGTAAAATGGATGAAGGCCTGCCGCGCCGTCAGGCGTTCCAGCTTGCTGGCGAGCGAATGTTCTGGCCAATCGTTTCCTCTACGGCAACCACGCTCGCCGCCTTTATTCCCCTGCTGTTTTGGGAAACCATAACCGGAAAATTCATGTCCTATTTCCCGAGGACCATGATTTATGTACTCACAGCGTCTATGCTCATGGCATTGATTTTCTTGCCAACCCTCGGGGCCGTCATTGGCTTTAAGACAAAGAAGCGTGAAAACTCGAATGCTGCCTTACTGGCAGGTGCGGACGGAGACCCCTCAAAGCTGAGTGGTTTTACGGGGCTCTATGTTCGCTTCATCCGGCAGCTCATTCGTTTTCCGCTTTTGGTATTAACGGGCCTCGTCATTTTGGGCTTTTTAATCATCAGTGCCTTTGGCGCGAGCGTTAAAGGACCGCCTCCGAAGCCTGTAGAGTTTTTCACTCAAACGCCTTCTGATCAAATCTTCGTCCTTGCGAGAACCCGCGGAAATACGACCGCAGATCAAAGTCTAGCTATTGCGAAAGAGTTAGAGAACAGGATCGTGAAAGTAGATGGCGTGGAATCCATTTATACTGTTGCGGGACCTGCCGCTGCGGGTAGCGGAGGCGGCGGAGCTGGCCTGAACGGTCCCTCCAATGTACCCATAGACTCCACTGTTCGAATATATACGGAACTGCTCCCTTTTGCCGAGCGTGGCCGCCCCTTGGAAGACATTGTCGAAGAGCTCGAAGAGGTAAGCACGGGCATCCCTGGAGTTTTAACCGAAATCACTGCCATTGATCAGGGCCCTCCTATTGCGAAGGATATCGGGGTTCAAATTTCATCTGAAAATCGGGAAGAGCTAAAGAAAACAGCCGTTTATGTCAGAGAAAAACTGGCCTCGATTGAAGGGGTCTACGAGATAGAAGACAGCCTGCCCCTTCCCGGCGTGGATTGGGAGATTGAAGTCGATCGCGCTGAGGCTGGACGTCTTGGGCTGGATGTTGGCCGCATTGGGGCAGCCTTGCAGTTCATAACCGAAGGGGCTCTTGTTGGGCAATACCGACCGCTTAATGTTGAAGACGAAGTCGATATTCGTGTCCGCTATCCAAGTTCTTCTCGCGACCTAGCGCAGCTGGACACATTACGAATTCAAACCCCCGCAGGTGCCTTACCAATATCCTCTGTTGTAAAGCGCGTGGCTAAACCTCGCCAAGACAAAATAGAACGTCGTGACCTCCTCCCATTTTATTTAGTCCAAGGAAACACGCGCAAAGGCTATGCGACCAACCTGCAAGTGGAAGAAATGCAAAAATGGTTTGATGAAGAGGCCGAACTACCCGCGGGTACGCAAATAAAATTTCTTGGACAGGCGGAAGAAAATGCTGCGGCAGCTCAGTTTGGCAAAAACGCCGCCATCGCAATTATGTTCATGATGGGCGTTATCCTGCTCCTGCAATTTAACAGCTTTTACCACGTATTTCTCACACTTTCTGCCGTCGTCCTATCTGTATTTGGGGTCATATTAGGATTAGTATTCTACCCTTATATTTCCATGATACTTGTCCTAACCGGCGTTATAGCTCTGGCGGGAATCGTAGTGAACAACAATATCGTTCTGATCGACACATATCAGCGCCTCAAAGAAAATGGGTTTAGCAGTGAAGATGCTGCGCTTCGCACCGCGGCTCAGCGGTTACGCCCCGTCATTTTGACGACCCTCACAACTGTGGTGGGATTGATGCCCCTCGTATTAGGATGGCAGGCAAATATTTTTTCAGGTGAGTTTTCCACTGCGGGCTCGAGCACTTCAGATATTTGGGCGCCAATTTCATATGTCGTATCGTCAGGTCTCGCCTTTGCGACAATCCTCACCCTCGTCGTGACACCCGTGATGTTGGCGATGCCTACTGTCTTATTCAAACGGGCCAAGCGCCTATTAGGAAAAGATAAAGACGACGGCTTTGACGAAATGCTAGATGAAGATGACATTCCGCCTAAGAAACTATCCATCGCTGCGGAATAGTCATTCTTCGACGATAATTGCCTCGGCATCTTGCGGGGCAAAAATAGCTGTGTACTGAGCCCCGCCCCCTAAAAGTTGACGCCTGACCTGCCAGCGAAATGGTTCATAGCGGATATCTGGTAAGCTCGACACTTCGGTATTTTTGGAAGGCGCTAACCGTTCAAAGGGAACACTGACACGCGCCTTCACCCCATCCGATTTAATGAGTTCCGCAGCTATCTCATACTCTCCCATGGGGAGCATATTGCCCGCGATAAAGTTCCATCGGCCGCCCGCACCCACGCGGGTTTCTCCAATTGCTTGAGGTCCCGCAAAAATACGCACGCGGCCTTCTTCCTCTGTTGTGCCAGAGAATATTACACCGCCACTATCATCATAATCAATTGGCCCCATCGTGAGCGGGCCGTCTGTTGGACTGCCGCCAAAGGGTGTTTGAACAATACGGGTAGGCCCTCCCGGGGCGCAGACCATGATCAAAGCCGCCTGAGACTCTACTCCGTCATCCGCTGTTTCGCTAGGCGGTACAGGAATTCGAAATACAGTTTCATCTCCCCGTACATTTAGCCCTCCCTCGACGAACATCACGATCTCAAGCACCATGGTCTCCGAAGGGTCGACTCTAATGTCGACATTCCAAGTACCCTCCTCGTCCGCCCTAATTTGACGAAGACGTTCGTTCTGATTGAGTAGAATTAGAACTGCTTCAGGCTCACTGGTCCCACTAAGACGCAACTGCGTATCAAACCCTGTCCCATATTCACTTATAGTTCGAAATATAACAGGAACAAATCCTGTCTCGACAGTGGTTTCAGTTACGACGGCTTCTTGACTATCTTCACCCGAGGCTCGCGAGAAAAATGATGTCGCCTGAACAGCCACAAGCAGGAGGAAGGCCAATGCCATTCCTGTCGCAATCATCCAAAAAAGACGAGATTTCATGAGCGTGTCAAACTTTCCGCATTGCCTGCTTTAACCAGACAACCTAAGTGTTAGATTCAGTAACGCAAATGAAAATCCCTTATTATGAAATCAATCTGTGTATTTTGTGGGGCTAGCCCCGGCCGCGATCCAAAACACATCGCTCTGGCAATAGCCGTAGGCGAAGCTCTCGCAGATAAAGGGCATCGTCTTGTATATGGAGGCGGAGGTTTAGGATTGATGGGCGCGGTTGCCCGTTCCGCTAACGCCGCAGGCGGTAAAGTTTTGGGTATCATGCCAGAGTTTTTAGCGGAGGTTGAGCAGACGTTGGAAGAAGTCGAACATATTATGGTACAGGATATGCACGCGCGAAAAATCATGATGTATGATGAATCGGATGCTTTTATCGTATTACCCGGTGGGATTGGAACGCTGGAAGAAACAATTGAGATTCTCTCTTGGATGCGGCTCAACCTGCATGAAAAGCCTTTGGTATTTCTCGACAATACCGGCTACTGGGACCCCATTATTCGAGGACTTCACCACACCATAGAAGAAGGATTTGCTCCCGAAAGCTTCGCTAAAGATATTCACTCTGCCTCAACAGCACATGAGGCACTAACACTGATTGCCGATAAAATTGCTAACCCGAATAAACGGGAGCCGCTAAACATCCATGACAAGGTTTAGCCCAGCAAAGATTTACAAATCGCCTCTAAGCCTTGCTTATCCACCTCATCAAATGAGCCAAATTCTGTAGAATCAACATCTAAGACAGCGGCCAGCTTCCCGGTTTTATCGAAAACGGGGACAACAATTTCGGAATTGGAACGACTATCACAGGCAATATGCCCAGGAAATTCGTGCACATCTTCGACAATGATAGTTTTGCCCTGTTCCGCGCAGGCACCGCACACACCTTTCCCAAAGGGTATACGCAAGCACCCCAATGTTCCCTGATAAGGCCCAACAACAAGCTCAGTTGGCTTTAGCGGGTCTACGACGTAAAATCCGGTCCAAAAATAGTAATCAAAAGCTTCGTTAAGCAGACAGGCTGCAGTCGCGTAGCGCGCGGTGACGGATGTTTCTCCATCAATCACGGCTGATATTTGCTTCGCAACATCTTCGTATATTTCAGCTTTGCTCATCATTACTTTTCAGAACTTTCTTGTATAGATTTCAAATAGGCGACGACTTCATCCGTACCCTTCGGCCCAAAATCAAAATCTGGCATGTCCGGATGGCCCACATGAATGCTCTCACGAAAATCATCCGCCAGAGACTCTGCGTTATAGTCGGCCAATACGGTGCGTAATGGCGGCGCGTCTTCACGCGGACTATCTCCCGTGAGCTCGAAATTATGACATGACGAACAATTGGCTGCGACGATGGCGCGGCCTTCCGAGATGAGCTCCGCCTCACCGGGCGACTTCAAATCAGTTTGAGGTTGGCACGCCCCCAATAGAGGAACAAAACATAACCATAAAACATTGTTTTTCATGCCTTTTTCTCCCAGCCGCCCCGCTCATTTTGTTGATAGTAAGACAGAACAGCTTCCGTCGCTTTCAATGTTTTCCAGCGCGTCCGTTCCCGCATAACATCAGCTTCGGAGCGCCCATTTATCATCACCATGCAGCGTTCAACCCCGCTCATATTCTCAATTTCACTTCCTCCGAGAAGGAAGACAGCCTGGTGACCTGCTGCGGTATCAGCGTTGCAACTCAACGTAATAGGATTCTGCTCAGCCATTGGTTCATCATCGCGTCCATGTGGAAGAAAGCTATCATCCTTATAGGTCCACAAGTAGTCGTCCATATCTGAGAGTTGGGCCTGTGGGAGCTTAACTAACGCTCTCCAGCCCTTTTGCCGGGTCTTCTCCAAAAGGCCCGGCAATACGCCTTCAACGGTTGAAGCCTCTAAATGATAAAACCAATATTCCATTAGCCTTCAAAGTTATCAGCGATCCAGCGGTTCAATAAACGCGCACCGAACCCCGTACCGAAAGTCGTTTCTCGAGGATCATGACGATTAGACGGCTTCATGGCCGTCCCGGCCACGTCGATATGTGCCCAAGGGATGCCCTTACCTACGAAACGCTGAAGAAATTGTGCTGCCGTAATGGACCCTGCAAGGCGGCCGCCGATATTTTTCATATCAGCATTAGGGCTATCCAAGAGGCGATCATACTCCGGCCCGATTGGCAAGCGCCATGTTTTCTCTTTTGTGGTTTCCGACGCATTTGCGATTTGCCCTGCCAATTTATCATTATTGGAAAAAACACCAGCTCGCTCTGTACCTAGCGCAACTAATATCGCGCCTGTCAGCGTGGCTAAGTTGATCATCGCTTTTGGCTTAATTTTTGTAGAGGCGTAATGCAGGCAATCAGCTAGTACCAAGCGCCCTTCGGCGTCGGTATTTTGGACCTCAATAGTCTGACCAGACATGGAGGTGATAATATCCCCCGGCAAAACAGCATTCCCGTCAGGCATATTCTCGACAAGACCGACAATGCCAACCACATTCGCCTTCGCTTTTCGTGCAGCGAGACCCGCCATAGCACCGACGACGGCGGCTGAACCGCCCATATCGCCTTTCATGTCCCACATATTTGCGCCAGGCTTCAAAGAAATACCGCCCGTATCAAAGGTCACGCCCTTGCCCACGATACAAGCAGGCTTATCACCTTTTTTGCCGCCGTTCCATGTGATGATGACCATTTGCGATTCTCGCACTGACCCTTGCCCGACGCAAAGTAACGAGTTCATGCCCAATGATTTCATGCGCTTCTCGCCCAAAATCTGAACTTTCAAACCGAGCGTCTCCAGTTCCTTAATCCGCGCAGCGTAAGCCTTGGGATATATCACATTTGGCGGCTCATTAACCAGATCGCGCGCCAATACTGTGCCGTCACAAACCGGGCCATGATATTTGTTGTAAGACGCCCGCGCTTTAGCTGGTTCATCACAGGCGATTTTGATTGTCTTCAATACCGGCTTCTTATTGGCCGGTAATTTCGTGCGGTACTTGTCGAAGCGATAAGCAGCGAGGCGCATACCAACGGCTGCGCGCGCAGCAGCATCAGGAGACACATCCATGCCGCCAAGATGCAATGTAATCGCACTTTCGCCCATCATGAGGGATTTGGCAATTTTCGCCCCGAACAGTTCGCTGTCGAATTCTTTCCCATCTCCAATGCCTACAGCGACGAGACGGGATGCCTCTGAACCAGCTGGTGCAAATATAGAGAAGGATTTGCCTTTTTCGCCGTTAAAATTTGCGGCCTTAGCAGCTTTTTTAAACTGCCCATTTGACTCACCTACATAGTCAGACGCAGCGCCAGCTGTTTTGAGTGATTTCTTTACGGGAATGACTGCGCACCCAGAAGAGGCGGGTTTATCAGCGACGAATGTGACCTTCATGCAAAAGCTCCAATTTTTGTACCGACTCTTGTCGATATTTCATTATTTAATGTGTGGTAAACCAAGCCAACGCGTAATAGAAGGCCAAAAGACGAACTAAAGCAATTTAACGGATGTGGGCAAAACGTGACTCTCCTGCAGAGATATTTTTGGACACAAGCACTCTACCCGTTGCTACTGTCTCTCGCCGCCCTTGCGGCACTGGCGCTACTAACCCAAAGTTTGCAAACGCTGGACCTTATTGTTGAGAATCGACAGTCTGGACTAACATTTTTGTACATCACAATCCTCGCCCTGCCTCAGCTTATCAGTATCATTATGCCGCTCGCCGTCTTTATGTCGACGCTCTACGCCCTTAACCGGTTAAACATGGATAGCGAATTGATTGTCGCCAAAGCGTCTGGGTTTAGCCCTTGGCAGATTGCTAGCCCGGCTCTGCGCCTCGGCATGTTTGCGCTTATCGCACACCTAATTCTCAACCTCGCCATTCAACCTTTCGCCTTTAGCCAAATGCGCGGCGAGATATTGAAAGTTCGCACAGACATTGCGTCTCAAATGGTTCGCCCGGGCGAGTTTGTGACGCCGACAGTGGGCTTGACAGTATACGCTCGTGAGATTGCCCCCGATGGCGCCATGAAGGATGTTATCATTTACGACACAAGAGATGATGGCGGCGCGACCACTCATACAGCCAAGTCAGGCCGATTAACACGGGGCGACGACACGGCAAGCCTCATTTTGACGAATGGAAACGTGCAACAGATTCTTGATGATGGAAGCCTCGACCTCATCGCTTTTGATGACTACAAAATAGATCTCTCAGACGTCATGGCCGTGGATTCCGTACTGCGCAAAAAACCATCTGACTTATATTTACATGAATTGCTGCTTCCCGATCAACGCGTCTATGCCAATCGTAAGTATCGCCAAGAACTCAAGGCAGAAGGGCATAACCGTTTGGCGGCGCCTATCTACAACCTTGCCCTGGTGATGTTAGCGTTGTGTTTTATGATACGCGGAGAACATCAACGCATGGGATATGGACGAAAAATTGCGGTCTGTGCCGCTATCGGGTTTGTCATCCGACTGACGGGTTTTGGCCTCGCTTCGGCGGCGGAGAGTGACGCAAGCTTAAATCCCGTGCAATATGCATTGCCGCTCCTCGTCTGTCTTCTTTGTGCCCTTTATTTGCTAAGGCGCAGACGCATCCGCGGTGCTAAGCATTTCTTTAAACGCAAACCCAAATCTAATCGACAGCGCTTTGCACCATCATGATGTTTTCGACCCTAAATCGCTATATTGCAAAACGCATCATCAAAGGCCTGCTCTTGGCCTTTCTTGTGGTCACGAGTGTCATCATGCTTGTCGACTTTGTTGAGGGGACCCGCAATGTTGGTTCGGAAGAAGATATTGGCTCCGGCACTGTGTTTTTACTCACGCTACTCAAAGCCCCAAAGCTGATCGAGCAAACGATCCCTTTCGTTGTTTTATTCGGCGTTATGGGCACGCTTTACAATCTGAACAGGCGAAGTGAACTTATTGTTTTGCGGGCCTCTGGTCTCTCAGCGTGGCGTTTTTTAGCGCCAGCTATCGCAGTAACGGCCATGTTGGGTCTCATCTGGGCCGCTGCTTTCAACCCCCTCGCCTCATCCGCTATGAATGCGCATGACAAGCTGATGGAGCGCGTCACTGGCTCGGCAAGCTCTGCTCAGGATGAAAATATCTGGCTACGCGAGGGAAATGACATCGCTCAAACTGTTATTTATGCTGAGCATGCGGATATTCTCTCGCGAAAATTGTTCAATGCTACCTTTTACATCTTTGAAATTGGCAAAGATGGCACAGCGGTATTTGAACGACGCCTAGATGCAAAAGAAGCGGAGTTGGTCACCCAGGGTTACTGGCAACTCCGAGACGTCATCGAAAACGCCGAAGGCGAAATTGCACAGCAACAAAGCGCGGTGTCCCTTCCTACAGAAATATCCATAGAAGACGTCCGCGACACCACCGGTATTAACGCGCTACCGCCCTTTTGGGACATTCCGAAAACCATTCGCAAAACCGAGCGCGCTGGCTTTTCCACCGTCAGCCTACGCATGCAGCTCAACAAGCTTTTGGCCTTGCCCATCATGCTTATTGCCATGACAGTAATCGCGGCGGGGGTTTCGATGCACCTTACTCGCGAAGGAGGCACATTACGGCTCCTCATCATTGGCGGCGTATTGGGTTTTGGCGTATATTTCGCTGATAATGTCGTTAGCGCCTTTGGTGAGGCTTCTGCCCTTCCAATTATACTGGCCGCATGGGCAATTCCGCTATTTGTTCTCTTTTTCGGGTTGAACTATCTCGCTAAGATTGAAGACGGCTGATATCTGACTGAATTTTAACAAAACTTCGTCCCTCTTCGCTGTAATAAAGATAGAAAGGCGAATTGCCATTAGGTCAAATTGACGTATAAATCAGGCAAATCAAACAAGACGACTCTTATGATAAAGACATTATTGCTCTCAGCTTCAGCAACGCTTTTCCTAGCCGGGACAGCATTTGCTCAATCATCTCATGGTATCGCGGCCGTCGTGAACGATGACATCGTCACGACACATGACCTTCGCCAACGCACACTATTCATGATAGCGACAACTGGGATCAAGCGAGACGAGGAAAGCGTCGCGCGTGCCCAGCAACAGGCTCTACGCAACCTTGTCGATGAGCATATCCAAATTCAGGAGTCTGATAAGTATGAACAGACAATTTCAGATGAAGAAATCAACCAAAGCGTCGCGCGATTAATCGGTCGTAATGGCCTCGATCCAAATGAAGTCGTGGCGCGCCTTGCCCAAGCTGGCGTATCGATTGAAACGCTTCGTGATCAAGTTCGGTCCGAGATCGCTTGGCAGCGCATCATCAATGGCCTTTACGGCTCACGTATCCGAATATCTGACGCGCAGATTGATGAAACGCTCAATCGCCTCACAGCGAATGCCTCAAAACCCAATTACCGAGTTGCAGAAATCTACATTGAAGCCACAGAGGATATTGGTGGCATGGAAGGCGCTATGCAGGGCGCGCAAGCCATGGTTCAGCAAGTTGCAGATGGGGCACCCTTCCCGCTTTTAGCACAGCAATTCTCAAGCTCCCCGACCGCAGCGAAGGGTGGAGATATGGGCTGGGTGCGTGAGGGTGAACTGCGCCCTGAAATAGACCAGGTTATCCAGCAGATGGAAAAAGGAAATCTGTCCAAACCCATCCAGGTTCCCGGCGGCGTCTATGTGGTAGCTTTGCTCGATAAGAAAATCTCTGAGGCAGATACCCTCTATAAGCTTAAGCAAGTCCGCGTTGACAACGAAGACGTCGAAGTTGCGAAATCAAAGCTAATCGCCCTTAAAGACACGCTAAAATCTTGCGATACGCTCAAAGATGATATCGAGGATATGGACGGCGTAGAACAAGCAGATATGGGCGAAATAAAAAGTAGCGACCTAACTGATGAAGTTTTATCCATGCTTTCTAGTACAGATGTCGGCTCTATGAGCGATCCGATCGAACGTCCGGGCGGCGCCGCTTCCATAATGGTCTGTTCACGCGAAGCGTCAGGGTCAGATATTCCAACGCGCGACCAAATTGAGGACCGACTAATGGATCAACAGCTCGCGCAAGCGTCGAAGCGTCACTTACGTGACCTACGCCGTAAAGCGACGATTGTCGTTCGCTAGGATGTGACCCGCAAACCCTTACTCCTTACAATGGGCGATCCTGCCGGGATTGGCCCTGAAATTACGGTGAAAGCTTGGGAGGCGCTTAAAACGCAGCCCGAATATGCCTTTGCTGTGATCGCCCCGCCGCGGGTGCTTGAACAGGTTAGCGGCATTACCCAAACAATTTCTGGCGCCGCAGAAGCTCCGGGCGTGTTTTCCGATGCCATTCCTGTCTTGCCGCTAGAGGGACGCGTTGCGAAAGCCGGACACCCTTCTTCCGATAACGCAATGACAATCACTGAATCGATTGAACGCGCCGTTGGACATTGCCTCAATGGTCAAGCGGACGGCATGGTGACCAATCCCATCGCTAAGGACATCCTTTATCAGGCGGGCTTCAAATTCCCGGGCCATACCGAATATCTCGGAGAGCTCACTCAGGGCTCAAATTCACCCTACGCCAAAGGCCCTGTTATGATGCTCGCAGGCGGAGGATTGCGGGTTGGTCTCGCAACTGTGCATCTCCCCTTGAAAGAGGCGGCAGAACAACTCTCTTCTGACGCAATATTAAACAATGCTCGGGTTATTGATGGCGCGCTAAAATGCGACTTTGGCATAGATAACCCTCGTATTAGCCTAACCGGTCTAAATCCCCATGCAGGCGAAGGCGGCGCGCTTGGCATGGAAGAAAGAAACATTATTAACCCTGCCGCCAGAGTTCTACGCGCAGAAGGGTTAAATGTTACGGATGCGCTGCCCGCAGATACGTTATTCCACGCCGAGGCGCGCGAGGGATATGATGCTGTGCTCGCCATGTATCATGACCAAGGTCTTATCCCTGTCAAAACGCTCGACTTTCATGGCGGCGTGAACATTACCCTTGGACTGCCAATTGTACGCACTTCACCCGATCACGGCACGGCATTTGGAATTGCGGGTCAAAACAAAGCCCGTCCCGATAGCCTCATAGCGGCGATTAAAGCCGCGAGGGACATCGCCAATAACAGGGCCGCTTATGTCGCTGGATAATCTTCCGACCCTTACAGAGACCGTCAAAATTCATAATCTGCGCGCCAATAAAACGCTCGGACAGCATTTCCTTTTGGATATGAACGTCACCGACAAAATTGCGAGGTTAGCCGCACCGTTAGAGGGCAACAGCGTTGCGGAAATCGGCCCCGGTCCGGGTGGCCTGACGAGGGCCCTTATTCAAAACGGCGCAAATGTCCTTGCCATTGAGATGGATGATCGGTTCCTCGCCCCGCTCGACGATATTGCCCGGGCCAGTGGTAAACTCCGCGTTATTCACGGCAATGCCTTGAAAGTAGATATTGGTACAGAATTAAACGGCGACATAAAAATCGTCGCTAACCTGCCCTATAATGTTGGCACGAAAATGCTGATTAACTGGCTGACAGCCGACCCTCTTTTCTGGTCACAAGCGGTCCTCATGTTCCAAAAAGAAGTCGCAGAACGCGTTGTCGCCGCCCCCGGCGAGAGTGCCTATGGCCGCCTCGCTATCCTATCCCAAAGCGTCTGCAATGCCCGCCTCGCCTTCGAAGTTCCCGCAAACGCCTTCAGCCCTCCGCCCAAAGTCGACAGCGCCGTAGTCGTGCTAGACCCGCTACCCGAAGCAGAACGTTTCCCCGATTTAAAACTGCTCGGTGAAGTCACTATGGCCGCATTTGGGCAGCGCAGAAAAATGCTCCGAAAGTCGCTAAAGTCGATTGCGAAGAAATATGGCGTAGAGGCTGAACTTTGGTGTGAAAGCTGCGAAATAGACCCACAAAGACGCCCTGAGACTTTGAGTGTTAGGGAATTTCAGAGTTTAGCTAGTAGATTGGTTTCTTTATAACCGCGAGCCCACTAGCTCAGCCACCTAACCACCCGTGGTAAGTGATTTCACAAACCCACCCAGCCAAGGTTGCCTCCGCCGGCGCATCCGCTCTGACGCCACGATAGTCCGCAGCTCATTCATGGCTGTGTCCACATCTTCATTAACGATGACATAGTCATATTCCGGCCAATGGCTGATTTCATTTTCGGATTTAGACATACGTTTGGCAATGACCTCATCACTATCTTGGGCGCGGGTGCGAAGGCGTTTCTCAAGCTCCACCATGTTTGGAGGTAAAATAAATATTTTGACCAAGTCATCCGCCGCCGCTTGGGTCAACTGCTGGGCGCCTTGCCAGTCAATATCAAAGACGACATCCCGGCCATCGCCTAATGCTTGCTCCACGGGCGCGCGAGGCGTGCCGTAGAAGTTATCAAAGACCTTGGCATATTCCAGAAACTCATCTTCATCGACCATATCGGTAAATCTGTTTTTGGTAATGAAGTAATAGTCTTCCCCATCCTTCTCACCCGGGCGTGGCTGCCGTGTGGTCGCGGATACGGACATCGCCATATCAGGGTTTTCCTTCAGAAGCCTGCGTGTCAGCGTCGTCTTTCCAGCACCGGACGGAGAAGATAGCACAACCATAATACCGCGGCGATGAGCTTTCATTTCCTCCAACGCAGATGGACCTAATTTATTCGACATTGGCTGCTTGCTCTCTGAATTGTTCGATGACGCTTTTCATCGCGAGACCTATTTGAGTCAACTCTATGTCCGCCGATTTCGAACACAGCGTATTGGTCTCCCGGTTAAATTCCTGAGACAAAAAATCGAGTTTACGACCAATGGGCGACCCTTGTGCAATAAGCTCTCTCGCCTGCACACAATGTGCCCTAAGGCGGTCTAGTTCCTCACGCACATCAGCCTTCACAGCAAGAATGGCCGCCTCTTGAGCTAGTCGGTCTTCGGCTAAGTTCTCACCCAGGAGAGTTAAGAATTTTTCCTGCAAGTTCTGCTTTATACTGGCCGGCAGAAGGGCTGCTAGCTGCGTCGCTGACCCAATGTGAGTTTCAATCTCGGAAACATTGTCTATGAGAATAGGCGTTAGGGCCTTTCCTTCATCATCTCGGGCTATTTTTAACTGCTTACACAGATTATCAAAACTCTCTATGAGTTTGAATTGAAGCGCTTTTTTCTCTTCTTCCGTCATATCGCTGGGCACTTCTTCAACCACGCCAGGTACGGTTAAAAGAACCGATAAATCCTTGGCGCCCCTTTTTTCAAGCTTGTCCAACAGCGCGTCATTTATCCGATATGAATGCCCACTGCCCCCACGTTGGAGATTAAGATTGACCTGCATATTTCCGCGCGAAAAGTCTTTACTAATCCGCTTCCGGATAGGACCGTCTAGCGCGGAAAATTCACTTGGTAACCGCAACCGAACATCTAGAGACTTCCCATTGACAGAGCGCACCTCCCAAGACCAACTAAGCTCTTCAGAGCTACCGCTTACCCGCGCGAACCCAGTCATGCCCGAAAGAGAATTGCCCATTATCCGCCCCTTTGTTGGCGCTGGCGTTCACGTTCAATTTTGCGCCATTTGTTGACATTATTCACATGCTCGCGATTGGTCTTGGCAAAGACATGACCGCCCGATCCATCAGCAACAAAAAACAGGTAATCGGTTTTCGCGGGCTGCAAGACAGCGGCTATTGCTTCGGCGCCAGGGTTGCAAATGGGTGTCGGCGGTAGACCATCAATTTGATAGGTATTCCAAGGCGTTTTACGGTCTATCTCTGAGCGGTAGAGGGTACGGCGTTGTCCACGTTTATTGTAGAGCGGCTCACCCTTCGAAATTCCGTAAATGATGGTCGGGTCTGTCTGTAACCGCATACCTATTTTAAGGCGGTTGATGAAAACGCCGGCTACGACGTCGCGCTCTGCTCCTATCCCTGTTTCCTTCTCAACGATAGAAGCAAGTATGATCGCCTCTTCTTTGGACTTAAGCGGCAACCCCTCTTGGCGCGTCTCCCAGAGTTCGTCGATGACTTTTGTTTGGGCCGCCTGCATTTTCTTCACGACCGCCGCGCGGCTCATGCCTTTTGGTGTCATATAAGTTTCAGGGAGCATTGTGCCTTCAGCAGGCGTCTCAGGAGCATCCCCTGTAAGCGTTTCCACACCGTCCAGAGCGCGAATAATTTGTGCTGAGGTCAATCCCTCTGGAACGGTGAAAGGATAGAGAACAGCTTTACCCTCCGCCAGGGTTTCATAGACTTTGCTCATTGACGCTGGCTGGACAATGATAAATTCGCCAGCTTTGAAATTCGCTTCATTCCCACGTAATTTAGTGACCAGTTTGAAAATAAATGCGCTCTTTATCAAACCATCTTCTTCAAGCCTGCCAGCGATAGAAGAAAGACCACTCCCCCGCGGAACTTCAAAAACAGTCTCCGCGGCTTCGCCGTTTGGCGTAGTTTCGTAACGATAATTTACAACAGCATAAGCCCCAAGAACGAGGGCAATGCCTAGAGTGACAACCGCCGTCAGGGCCATAAAACCCAGCACTCGCTTTTGTTTCTTAGGAAGGCCTGCAAGGGCGGAATTTTTGCTAGTGGCCTGCGCCTTTTTCTCGCGCGCCATTACTCTGCGGGAGGCTTAGAGAAAATAACCGCGGCATTGGTACCGCCAAATCCAAATGAATTTGACATCACCGCATTACCCGAAAAAGGCTTAGCCACGAGAGGCACCAGATCGAGATCCGTCTCAACGGACGGGTCCTCAAGATTAAGTGTCGGCGGGGCCACCTGATCGCGCAGAGCGAGAATAGAGAAAATCGTCTCAATTGCCCCCGCCGCGCCCAATAAATGCCCGGTACTGGATTTCGTCGAGGACATGCACACATCTTTCGCATGATCGCCCAGCAAGCGCTCAACGGCTTTCACTTCAAGCTCATCTCCCATTGGGGTAGACGTGCCATGAGCATTCACATAGCCAATATCAGAGACATCTAGGCCTGAGTTTTTCAAAGCCGCCTTCATAGCGCGATATCCACCCTCGCCTTCGGGGGCTGGACTTGTTATGTGATAAGCGTCACCTGACAGACCATAGCCTTTAAACTCAGCATAGATTTTTGCACCGCGCGCTTTGGCATGTTCATATTCTTCTAGAACCACCGCTCCAGAGCCCTCGCCCATCAAGAAACCATCCCGGCCACTATCATAGGGTCTTGAGGCTTTTTCAGGGGTATCATTATAGCCCGTCGTCATTGCGCGGCAGGCAACAAAACTTGCAATGCCTAGCCGGCAAATTGATGCCTCGGCGCCGCCAGCAACCATAACATCTGCGTCGCCATGCATGATCAGTCTTGCAGCGTCTCCAATCGCATGAGCACCCGTTGCGCACGCTGTAACCACTGAATGGTTGGGCCCCTTGAGGCCATGACGAATAGAAATTTGCCCCGCCGTCAGGTTAATCAACATGCTGGGAACAACAAATGGCGAGAGGCGCCGCGGCCCCCGCTCATGTAAAAGAATGGAGGCGTCATAAGTGGCCTGTAGTCCACCAATTCCAGAGCCGAACATGACGCCGGTTCGCTCCTGCGCTTCGTCGCCATGTTCAGTGGGTGCCCAACCCGCATCCTTTAATGCTTCATCACTGGCTGCAATCGCATAGAGGATGAAGTCGTCCACGCGTTTGGCATCGCGTGGGCTCATAACGTTATCAGGATTGAACACGCCTTCCATGTCGGCTGATCCACCGGCACGGCCATCAGCACGCGGGATGACAGCAGCAACCTTGCAGGCAAGATCGCTGGTATCAAAATGTTCTATTTTGGAAGCTCCGGACTTACCGGAGAGTATATTTTTCCATGCGGTATTAACACCGCATCCGACGGGGGTAACGAGGCCTAAACCTGTGACGACAACCCGCCGCATCGCAAAAGTCGGCTCTAACCGACTTTTTCAGAGATAAACTTAACGGCGTCGCCGACAGTTTGGATGTGCTCAGCGGCATCATCAGGGATTTCAATATCGAATTCTTCTTCGAACGCCATAACAAGCTCGACATTATCGAGGCTATCCGCGCCAAGGTCATCGATGAAGTGAGCTTTTTCAGTCACTTTATCTTCTTCAACATCAAGATGCTCAACGACCATCTTAGTAACGCGTGCAAGTACGTCAGACATAATTTTTCCTTTTATGATGCCACGGTATTTTGTGGCGATTTGCTAGGCGTAAGTAAGGGGTAAGTCCCTAAAAACAACCCCTTTTTGCGATTCATTGCTGAATAGCACAGATAATTTACAGTGGCTAGAGCGGAAAACCCTAGTTAAATCATAGCCATACCGCCATTTACGTGCAGAGTTTGGCCAGTAACATAACCTGCCTCATTCGAGGCTAAATAGAGCGCTGCATTAGCAATATCCGCACCCGAACCGAGGTCTCCAGCCGGAATTTTAGTCAGAATCGCCTCTTTTTGCGCCTCATTCAGAGCATCCGTCATAGGCGAAGCAATAAATCCAGGGGCAATACAGTTCACAGTCACGCCCCGAGAGGCCACTTCTTGGGCCAAAGATTTCGAAAAACCAATCATGCCTGCCTTAGAGGCTGCATAATTTGTCTGTCCTGGGTTTCCTGTTACGCCCACAACAGAGGTAATACCGATGATACGCCCCCAACGGGACTTCATCATAGACCGCAGGCAGGCCTTTGAGAGACGAAAATAGGACTCAAGATTAACCTTTTGAACGAGGTCCCAGTCCTCTTGCTTCATACGCATCAAAAGACCGTCACGCGTAATACCAGCATTCGCGACCAAAATGTCGACGGAACCACCCATCGCATCTGCCGCAGCTTTGGGCAGAGCATCGACAGCATCACCATCGGAAAGATTACAGGGCACAACATAAGCCCGCTCGCCCAGCTCTCCCGCTAGGGCTTCAAGCTTCTCGGCGCGAGTCCCTGATAATGCGACAACAGCGCCTTGCGCATGAAGTGCTCTCGCGATCTCACCGCCAAGTCCACCTGTTGCGCCTGTCACAAGCGCACGTTTTCCATCCAGATTAAACATAGTCTCTACCCTTTTAAGTCTGTTGCGAAAGCTTCCAAGCTTTCTGGTGTGTTTATCGCCTTGCCGTTCATGCCTTTCACAATTCGGCGAAGCATAACAGTTAAAACCTTTCCGCAACCTGGCTCGGCAAGTGTTTCAATCCCGTTTGCGTGCATCCATTCAACTGATTCACGCCATCGCACGCGGCCTGTGACTTGCGCCACCAAATCATTTCGAAGTTGATCCGGGTCGCTCACAGGTAAAGCCTGAACATTATTGATTACGGGAACCGCCGGCGCGTTAAATTTAGCATCAGCGAGCGCGTCACGCATGGCATCTGCTGCTGGCGCCATCATATCGCAATGGAATGGCGCCGATACATTAAGCATCATGGCTTTTTTCACACCCATATCAATGGCCGCATCGCAAGCCGCCTGGACGGCATCCTTCTCGCCAGACAGCACAATCTGGCCGGTGGCATTGTCATTTGCGATTTGACAAATGCCCTTTACTTGCCCCGCCTTAGCAGCAGCTTCAGCATCCTCAACAGAAGCCCCTAACAGCGCAGCCATAGCGCCCGCACCTACTGGAACCGCCGCTTGCATCGCATCGCCCCGAATCCGCAGAAGACGCGCAGTGTCGGCAACTGACAGCGAGCCCGCCGCGCAAAGCGCTGTGTACTCGCCAAGTGAATGCCCTGCGACATAGCTCGCCTCAGTCACATCTATTCCAAATTCTTCCTTCAGAGCCCGCATCGCAGCGATACCGCAAGCCATCAAGGCAGGCTGCGTGTTAGCTGTGAGAGTTAGGTCTTCCATCGGCCCTTCCCACATTAACTTCGATAGCTTTTGGGAAAGCGCATCATCAATTTCTTCGAAAACAGCTCTGGCGCTTTGGAATGCGTCCGCGAGCTCTTTACCCATGCCAATAGATTGGCTGCCCTGCCCAGGGAATGTGAATGCGAGTGTCATCATAACTCCTTAGATGAAATCCGCTTGCTTGCATAGATAAACGATACTTCGCGTCAACCGCAAAATTAACGAATATTAAGAGGTCATTAACCTTCTTTTTCTAGCAGAGTTGAGCCGCTTTGCGGAAGGGAATCATAGGGGGATTAGTTGTGTCTTTTTTTAAAAAAAATAAGTCAAAATCGAAAAAGACCAAAGCCTCCAAGGAGCAAGAGCAAAGCAGGCTAGAAAAAGAAATTGCGGAAATAGACCGCGAACGCCATCTGGACATGCAGCTCGAAGAGCTAACGGCACAGCTGAACATGCCAGCAGAAGCCTCTAGCACCGCCCCCACTCTGGAATCCGAGCAAGTCGCTGACGCGACTAAAGACGCTTTCATAGTCGGCAGCCTTAAGAGCTTTACCGCCCCTAATTTCACAACCGACATTTTAAGCAAAACCAAGAGCATAGATGTCACGTCTGCACAGATGGAAACGCCTACATCCATTCCTGAGCCAGATATTGAGGCCCTCCTCGCAGATGCTCGCCGAGCTGCTCATGCTCCTGATTTTCAGAGTCAAGACTCCACAGCGCAATCTCATGAAAAACCAAGCGTTGAAGAAACGCCCGAAATCACGACTGAGCCTCCATTCGCCGGCCCTAAGCGGCTGGACATGGGAGCGATGAGACTCGACGTCGCGAAAATTAGTGCTGACATTCAAAGCGGCGAAGAAATTTATCGGCGCGCCCTCCAACGTGTCGAAGGCCTGATGGGCTTTGTTGAAAAAGCAGAAGTCGACTTTTCCGTCCTCAATCGTCTTGAACCTGAAAACCGCAGATTGAAAGCGAGATTGCGCACCGCTCAAGGCGAAGTGGAAAACATCAAGGGCAAACTCGCCCTAACTTCTGCCGATCTTGAAGATCACCAAGACCGACTCACCGAAAAAACTAAGCAGTATGAACAAGCCCGTGCCAAATTAGTAACAGCAGCGAAATCTCTGCAGGAATATGAGCGTGTCTTTAAAGCCACTAAAGCTGAAGCCGAGCGTCACGCCCTTGCGATCGAACGACACAAGACAGCATTGGGTGTTGAAGGACGAGAGAACAAAGTTCTACGCGAAAAGATAGGAGAGCTCTCTAAGGCTCTGGAAAAACGACAAGCTGACTTTCTTGAGGCCTCAAAGATGGTCGAGTCTCTGCGCACAGATTGCACAGACTTCAGGCAGCAAGCAGAGACATACCGTGCTGAAGCACAAGATTTGCGAGTAACGCTCAACACAGCGAAACGACAAAACAACGCTATGAAAGGCGAAATGCAAGCGTTGCATGAAGACATCAAAACCTTCAAAACTCAATACGAGTTTAATGTTATCAGCCGCGAAGACCAAGTTACGGACCTCGAAGCACAAATCGCCTTCCTGGCAAAAGAAGTTGATGCGAAAACACAGACTGCGAATGCAGCAACGCATGAACTAGCCTCATTACGCAGTATTCGAAATGAGCAAGATATTGAGCGGGACCGCCTAGAGAAGCAGCTAGCGGCGGCGCTAGAAGAAATCAGAGACATACAAGCTCTCTCAGAATCCCGAAGTTCAGGTAAATTGAATGCATTAAGTAGTGAGGTAAAATCCCTGCACGCTGAACTCGCTAGGCGTGATGAAATGTCTGCGCATACAGCCAAAGAAACTGCGGACCTTGAGCGCTCCCGCAAAGCTCTTGAAATGGAACGAGACCAATTACGGTCTCGCCTAGACCTTCAAACAGAGCAACTTGAGAATGCTATCAAGAATAATCCAGCGCAACAGCTCCAAAAGAAAGTAGAGGAGCTCACCGAGCAACTCCGCGTAAAAGACGCAATCGTTAAAAGCGCTGCCCAGGACGTTTCAGCATTGCAAAAAGCGCGTGAAGCTCAAGCGCTTGAGAATAAGCGACTGGAAGATCTGATTCACGCTCAGACTTTCCAATTAGAAGCGGCTCAGAAGGCGTTGTTCCAATCAAAGCAAACTGAGACTGAGCTCGACCAAAAATATAAGGATATCGCCGCAGCATTGTCAGTAAACCAAGCTCGCCGACGGACAGAAACGCCCTCGGAGAACCCCGATATCGCGCCTGATATCTCTGATGAATTCAATGATTTAACCGGCGATGATGTCGAAGATCGTATCATGGATTACAAATTTGGCATTCGCAAAGACATCATTTAACCCTCGGAACACCCCTACTTAAACACGTTAAAGTCGCCATTTCGACGCACTCATGGTTAATTCGCCCCTTTTTTGGGGAGCCTAGTGATTTCCTTGCGCCTATCGGGTGCAAACCATGTAAACTGGCCGGAAACTTGCTAGGCAAACGGCATGGCGACGCCCCAGAACATAAGAATCGCGAATGATAATGCGCCCGAACAGGTGGCCGCCGCACGATTTTTACCGAGCTCAAAGTATTTCCCTGCACAAAAATCTCAATCAGCGGCAAAGATAGCCCCAAGCTCACCCAATATTCCCGATTTACTACAGTCAGCTCATGGTAAGCCCGAAGAGGCCCCTACCAGCAGCCTAAATATTACCGTTGGCCTATGGGCAGGCGCGCTCACATTCATGGCCGTGGCCTTCCTTCTGGGATTTGGCACAGATTTCAAAGTCTTCGCGTCTCTCGCACTTCTTTGGACCGGTATCTGGAGCAGTTACGTTTCTTCGGACCATGGTTTTTGGCGTCTTAGTGAAATCTCAGTCGTAACTGCGCTAGCGGGGCTGATGGGCGCCATCACAGCTAGTGTAAACTATTTCGGCTTAGGTCTTACCCTCGCAGATGGTTTAATGCTTATGAGTATATCTCCCCTGATTATCGGTTATCTGCTAAAGTCCCGAATCTGCGTGTTAGCTTCGATTTGCGCGTCCCTGATTTGGGGGGCATTAAACTTTTCGGGACTCATCGGCTCATCAAGCTTCATACTGATACTCCCCTTGGTTCTGGGAGCTCAAATATTTGTGGGGACAAAAATTCGCTCAGGCCTGGCCATCACACTCGCTGTTATTACCGCCTATTACTGGATTGCAAACGTGCTCCTCTCCTCTTGGACCGCTGGAAACTTACCCCTCACATTCGCGGCAACGGCGCTCTTTATCATTGGCGCGGCCCACCACCGCAGCGGTAAAGCAATTGAAGATAAGCTTATCACGGGCAGCTCAGTTCACATCCACGTAGGATGGATAGCCGCCATCATTGGCGCCATTTGTTTTCAGTACTTCTGGCTAAACCCGGATGCCGTACAGAGCAGTTCTGCAACCCTCTCAGCGTCAGGCTTAGCTATCTGGAAAAGCGTCACGATAGGGTCTCTCTTCATCATTTTTTGCAGTGGTATCATCCGCTATAAACATACTCAAATGTCTCTACCGGGCATTTTCCTGCTCACCGCTGCCGCAGCGATTATTCCCATGATGCTCTGGTTTCCGGGTTGGCCGCAAATGATCAGAACGACCCTTCCAGGCGTAAGTGTCATGCCTGCAATCGGCGTTTTAATCGGCTCCGCGATAACCGCCTCTTCCCTTGGCATGGCCATCAATGGTGTCCGCCGTCATTCTCCCATCATGATGGGCTTAGGAATCCTAGGGCTTCTCGTTCAAGCCTATCTCTTGCTTGAACCGAAGTTCTTCTCATTGGATAATATCATTTTATTCTTATGTGGATTTTCAGCATCCCTGACAATCGGCGCGTTAATCGCTGGATCGAGCCTCTCGCATCAAGCGCAAGCCCCACGCCTCAAGCACGCTTAAATCATACTCAATTTTGTTGAGTTTGCTTTCACGAACATCGGGCCAAAAATCATCCCTGCCACATAGCCGCCCGCGTGTGCCGGCCAAGCAATGCCCATCCCAATGAAGTTCTCAAGTAACACCATAACCGCATTAATCGCGGCCCATCCAAATCCAAATTGAATCATTTTCTCACGGCCACCTATCGCCCAAGCGCCCGCGGCGAAAAGCGCTGACGCTCCGCCAGAAGCACCTACCGCACCCGTCAGAGTTAGCTGAGAATTGGTGGCGGCCCACCATCCCCATTGGAACACCCCCCCGATAACAACGCCGGCAAAAAAGATTAGTAAAAAATCACGTGTCCCAGACGCTCCCTTACCCCGCGAGGCCGCGAGCAACTTCGCCCCGCGGATAGTCGCAATACCAAAAACGATGGTCATACCAGCATTCATCATGACATGCCCCCAACCGCCATGTAAAAAACCATGTCCAACCAGGCTTATAAAATGAGAGACGACATCCGTTCCCGGAGAACCAAGCGGTCTTAACACGCCAAATTTGTCTATGGCCGTCAGAAGCGAGCGCGGAAGAACCATCATTAGCGCTTGTATCGCGATGAATGCCCCCGCCAAGTAAGCGGGCGCTTTTTCCGTAAAATTGAACATGGGTTCGCGAGGCTGTGGAATATTCGTCATAGTTTTGCCCTAACCTGTTTTGCAAATCTGTAAAAGTTTAATCTGCCCTCTTTGCGTTTGGACAGAATCGTAAAACATAGGGGCGAAAGGTAGCGGCGATGCAGTCTGAGCAAAACACATGGTATGTTCAAGTAAGTGGCCAAGCTTATGGTCCCTATTCCGCTGCGCAGATGAAGAGCTTTGTCGCAGAGGGCCGCGTTAACGCTCAGTCCATTCTCAGCCAAGACGCCGCGCAGGGCTATGCTCCCGCAGCTCAGTTTCCGGCTTTTGCTCAGTGGTCGGGTCAACAAATGCAAGCCCAACAGAGCGCTGCGCAAGCACAGGTCCTACGCCCCGTATCTCGTGTTGGAGGAGGAGTGCTAGCACGGCAGATACAGCCAAGCTCACACGCCCCGCAAGCTATTGCGCCGAGCCCTGCTCCACGTCAGCACGCGCAGATTACTCCGCAAGTAGCGCCGCAAAGCGCCGCTAACACCGTGATTTTTGTTATGGCGGAAATTCGGTCTGGAAATGGGATGCAATTCCTCCAAGCTCTTCAACATGAAGGCGTTGCCCAGCGTATTGGAGACTCCGTCTGGCTTTTACGGAGCGGGATAAGTGTAGAACAGCTTCGCAATCGCCTCAGCCAAGTACTAACCCGCGAAGATCGGCTCTTCCTATTGGATAGCTTTAAGAACGAAACCGCTTGGTTTAATATTGGCTCGCATATGGATGTTCGTATCCGAGAGCTTTGGGATATGGAACGCTAAATCTCTTTAAGTCCGGTTTTAAAGCGCTTCGCATTGGCGACGTAAACTTCCGCATTCATCTTAAGCATCGCAAAATGCTGCTCTGAGAGCGTTTTAACCACACGACCAGGAGCGCCAACGACCATAGAGCCATCGGGAATTTCCTTGCCTTCGGTGATAAGCGCGTGAGCCCCAATAATACAATTTTTGCCAATTTTGGCGCCATTAAGAATCGTCGCCCCGATGCCTACCAAGGTATTGTCGCCGATGGTGCAACCATGAAGCATGACCTGATGACCGATAATGACACCCTCTCCTATTGTGAGTGGCATACCAGGATCCGTATGAAGAACCGCATTATCTTGCACGTTTGAGCGTGCGCCAATTTTTATTAGATCATTATCCCCGCGCAGGACGGCCCCAAACCAAGCGGAGCTGCCAGCGTCCATTTCGACATTGCCCATAACCTGTGCATTGGGCGCGATATAGACATCATCCGCAAGTTTCGGCGCCAGTCCATCTAACGAGTAGACTGACATTAGGCGTCATCTAAATCTTGCTGGAGAATAGAGATATTCAAATCATACGAAATATCATTTTTGTCTTCGTCATCAATGTAAAGAAGACCCAAAATTTCATCATTCAGGTAAACCTCAACACTGTCAGCGACCTTACGAGGTTTAATAGAAATGCCGTCTGTGCCCAAACGCTTACAGAGGTAATTTTTTACAGATAGAATTTGTTCGGGGCTCATGAGCCGCTCCTAATTATAAGATTAAAGGGTTTGCACCATTGATTTGGCGGGGTTGTCGCAACAAGGACCGCCGACAGGTTTAGCTGGAACGCCGGCGACAGTACAGTTTTCGGACACATCTTTGAGCACAACAGAGCCCGCCGCAATCTTTGAACTATCACCAATTTTTATGTTACCTAGGACGGAGGCATTCGCGCCAATGAGCACTTTATTTCCAACTTTCGGATGACGATCCTCATCTGCTTTGCCTGTGCCGCCAAGAGTGACGCCTTGAAGAATTGAACAGTTATTGCCAATGACGGCCGTCTCGCCCATGACAAATCCTGTAGCATGGTCCAACATTGTTCCATGTCCAATGCGGGCTGCGGGATTAATATCGACCCCAAATAGTTCTGAACTTCGGTTTTGCAGGTGGAAGGCAAGTAGGTCTCTCCCGCCTGTGTAAAGCGCGTGAGAACAGCGATAAGTCTGAATAGCCATGAAGCCTTTGAAATAAAGGAATGCTTGTAGGAAAGAGGTGCAAGCAGGGTCTCGGTCCTTTACGGCCAAGAGGTCTTTGGCTGCAAAGTCGACAATGCTTGGGTCAGCTTCAATTGCTTGGGTAAGTATCTTACGTAGCTTTAGCGTTGAAAAATCCGGTGTGGCGAGTTTCTCTGACAGGTGGTTCACTAAAGCGCCGCCCAGACTATCTTGGTCTAGAATAGTCGCATGTAATAGGGACGATAGCGCGACCTCCTTGGTCGCATAAGCCGCCGCCTCTTTCTTCAAACTTGACCAGACACACTCATCTGGGTTGCTGTCTGCCGCGAGGTTTAACTTTCCCATCATGTGTCCTTTCGCTTCTATTAAGGTGCTAGATAGGGAGCGTAGCCCTAAAAGCCAAATAAATTATTCGAGATTATTTAAGTTACCGTTAGCGTGTTTATCCGCCAAATTGTGTTTTTAGCACGCTTTTCTTTGGTGCCTAACCTCGCCCGCGATAAGGCGGAACGCCTTGATCAGGTATCCAAAGTCCCTCTGGCGCCTTCCCATAGCTGTAGAACACATCAATGGGAATACCGCCCCGCGGATACCAATATCCACCAATACGAAGCCATTTTGGACTAATTTCCTTGACCAGTCGCTGACCGATACCCGTGGTGCAGGCTTCGTGGAAATCCCCGTGATTACGGAAAGACCCTAGAAACAGCTTGAACGCTTTGCTCTCAACAATCCACTCATCGGGGCAATAATCGACAACAAGATGTGCGAAATCTGGCTGCCCTGTAACGGGGCAAATACTTGTGAACTCTGGCGCGACAAGACGCACCATATAATTTTCGTCACACGGGTTTTTTACCCGTTCAAGGACAGCTTCATCCGGCGAGCTTGGCAAGCCTTTCATCTGTCCAAGTTGGTCAAGCTTATCGTAGCGTGTTTCAGTCATGAGCGCCCGATAGCGGCTAATATTATCGCGCGCAAGGCTTAGGCGACATCCGCGGCAGACTTTAGGCCTTTTGAGAAACGAAAGTTGCGGATAAATCGGCCGCCGGGAACCTCAACGAGGTGATAGGTTAAATGCGAGAAAGCAATCACCGCGCAAAGATAGACCGCAATCAAAGCATCCCCGACCCACGCATTGCTGTTCCATTGCGGAATATATGCGGACAGCACCTTTCCGCCAAATATTGAAAAGGCAATCGAAATGATGACGTGAGTCATATAGGTCGAATAAGAAATTTTGGCGAGATAACGAAAAGGCCTGGCGTTCATGACACGAGAGATGATCCCCCCATCAAATGCGAATACGACCATGAACACTAATAAAATTGGGGCCACGAAAAACTGCCCCTTGCCGCTACAAAAAATCACAAAGGCTGTAGAGCTCGCCAGCGTAATCATCTCTAAGACGGAGAATATTAGGGTTTGGCCTCTCTTCTTTAAGCTATCAGCCCGAGGCTTGAGAACATCATAGAGCTTCGCGGAAATCATACCTATCAGAAACCCAGCGACGCATCGAAAGAATGCATAATCATAAGTTATATCCAGACTAGGCTTAAGCATTGAGAGAAGCGCATAAATCGCAATAGAAACGCCCCCTAACCATATGAAATGGATATATTTTTTAGGACGAGCCCACAGCATGATACCCATAAATACGAAATAAGTGAAAAACTCTACACTGATTGTCCAGGCAGGCGGGTTAAAGGTCAAGCTGTCATGAAAACCCATGGCGTGGGTCAATGTTAAATTACTGAGTAAGCTCGCCCATCCATCGTGGGCTCCAGTTGCAAACGGTAATATCTCCCCCACATCATGCTCAGCAATCCCTATTTTGTGGGCAACCAAGCGCAGAACAGCGAAGGCCACGAACACCATCAGCATAAAGAAATGCAAAGGGTAAAGCCGCGCAAAACGGCGCTTTATGAACGCCTTAGCCTCCCCCCCATTCCCCAACCTGTCTTCATACAGCCGAAACATGAGGAACCCTGAGAGCGCGAAAAACAAATCGATAATGACCGCACCATTGTTGAAAAATGCCATGCTATTAATGTTAGAAAGCCAGATGGTATGATAAATCGCGACAAACAGCGCCAATAATCCGCGGAACCCGTCCAGCGCGGCGAAGTATTCATTATGCCCATATGGCTGTGATTGCGAAGCCGTTACCATGGTTGAGGTTCATCTACCTTGTGAGAGCGCGCTCTTAGGGAAAATACGCGAATATTAGATTAACACCGTGCAAGAACCTTGCTAGCGTGGAAAAAAAGTAGTCACGTTCCTGTGAGGAGAGAAAAATGAAATCACGCGCCGCCGTAGCATTCGAAGCTGGAAAAGACCTAGAAATTGTTGACGTTGATCTCGAGGGCCCAAAACCTGGTGAAGTTCTGGTAGAAATTAAGGCGACAGGCATATGCCATACGGATGCATTCACGCTTTCCGGTGAGGATCCTGAAGGAGCCTTTCCGGCTATCCTTGGACACGAGGGCGCTGGTATTGTCCGCGAAGTTGGCGCTGGTGTGACATCGCTCGAAGTAGGAGACCATGTCATTCCGCTTTATACCGCGGAATGCCGCGAATGTGATTTCTGCCTGCACCCGAAGACTAACCTGTGTCAGTCTGTGCGCTCAACACAAGGGCAAGGCGTCATGCCTGACGGCACCTCGCGTTTCTCCTATAAGGGACAAAAAATCCTCCACTACATGGGATGTTCAACATTCTCAAACTTCACAGTCCTTCCTGAGGTCTCCCTGGCGAAAATTCGTAAAGATGCACCTTTTGACATGGCCTGTTATATTGGTTGCGGCGTAACCACAGGCGTCGGCGCGGTCATCTATTCCGCCAAAGCTGAACCCAATTGCCGCGCGGTTGTCTTCGGCCTTGGCGGGATTGGCCTAAATGTCATTCAAGGCCTTAAAATGATTGGCGCAAAGCAAATAGTCGGCGTTGACCTCAACCCCGAACGCGAAGCTATCGCTCGCAAATTCGGCATGACAGATTTCGTCAATCCAACAAAAATCAAAGGCGACCTAACCGGTCACATCGTAGATATCACAGGCGGCGGTGCCGATTACACTTTTGAATGTATCGGTAATGTCGATGTCATGCGCGTTGCTCTCGAGACCTGTCACAAAGGCTGGGGCGAAAGCTATATCATTGGCGTGGCCGGCGCAGGCAAAGAAATATCCACCCGACCCTTCCAACTGGTCACCGGCCGTAGCTGGAAAGGCGTGGCTTTCGGCGGAGCGAGAGGCCGCACGGATGTGCCTTCCATCGTCGATATGTATATGGATGGCCGTATCCAAATTGACCCCCTCATCACCCATAAAATGGGCATCGAGGACATCAACAAGGCCTTCCATCTGATGCATGCAGGCGAGAGCATTCGGAGCGTAGTGGAATTTTAATGAAAACAATATCCGAAAACAAAATGCATGGCGGTGTTCAGGCTGTTTATGAACATCGTTCTGATGCCTGTGATTGCGATATGCGGGTCGCCGTTTTTACGCCTCCCCAACTTTTAAATGAAGGCGTGGGGAAAGTCCCTGCTCTTATCTGGCTCTCTGGCCTAACTTGCACCGAACAAAACTTCATTACCAAAGCTGGCGCGCAGCGCATGGCCGCAGAACTTGGCATAGTCATTATCGCCCCTGACACCTCACCACGCGGAGATCACGTTCCTGACACCGAAGACCGCTATGACTTTGGCAAGGGCGCGGGATTTTATCTCGACGCCACAGTCATGCCGTGGATGGAAAACTATGCCATGGAAACATATATCCGTGATGAGCTGACCTATTGGATTAGAGAAAACTTACCACACGTAAATCCACAGCGAGTCGGTATTTTTGGACACTCTATGGGCGGCCACGGCGCGCTTACGCTCCATCTTAAGAACCCAACCTTGTTTAAAACTTGCTCGGCCTTTTCGCCTATTGTCGCGCCAACACAAGTCCCGTGGGGCCGCAAAGCCTTTGAAGGCTATCTTGGTGACAATGAGAGCCGGTGGGCGAATTACGACGCAACAAAGCTTGTCTTGAAGCAACCTTCTGAGGCACATATCTTAATCGACCAAGGGTCAGAGGATGAGTTCCTAAAGGAACATTTGCGCCCCGAACTCTTTGATCTTGCCTGTCAAAAAATGGAGCAGAAACTCACCCTGCGCATGCAGGATGGTTACGATCATAGCTATTACTTTATCGCCAGCTTTATAGATGATCACATTAAGTGGCACTATGAAGCGCTAAAAAGCGGTTAGCCTCGGCACATCGCGCAAATTTTGTTTCCTGATGGATCACGCAAATAGGCCAGGTAAAGCTTCATGCCATTGCCTTCGCGCCAACCGGGCGGGTCTTCAATTGCTGTCCCGCCATGCGCTAATCCCGCTTTGTGAAAGGCATCTGCCTCTTCGGGTGTTGCCGCGGAAAAACCATACGTACTCCCATTGGCGTGGGTGGTGGGATTTCCATCAATCGGCTTGGTCAACATGAAGATGCTTTTGTCGTGAACATACATAGCCCGGCCCTTGGGATCTACGCGCCCGGGCTTGACGCCCAATGCTCCCAACGCTGCATCGTAGAACTCTTTGGAGGCGTCAACATCATCTGCCCCTAACATAATATGGCTAAACATAATTCTCTCCGTTCCTGTGGGTGCTAGTAAAGTGTTGCGAGGGCCTTGCCGTCATAATTTTTCATCTCATCCATCCGGCCTTCTTTAACCTTAGTGACCCATTCCGGATCTTGGAGGAGTGCACGGCCAACAGCAATCAAATCAAAGTCACCCCGATCCATCATCTCATAGAGCTTATCGAGTGAGGCAGCCTCAGAGCCCTGCCCCGCAAAAGCGCCAAAGAAATCACCATTGAGCCCAACCGATCCAACAGAGATTGTTGGCAGGCCTGTCAGCTTTTTCGCCCAACCCGCAAGGTTCAAATCTGAACCCTCAAATTCAGGCTCCCAGAAACGACGCTGCGAGCAGTGCAGAATATCAACGCCGGCATCAACAAAGACCTTTAGAAAATCTTCCATAGCTTCTGGCGTTTCGACAAGGCGAGCAGAGTAATCCTGCTGCTTCCATTGTGACCAGCGCAAGATAATCGGCATATCTTCGCCCACCGCTTTGCGGCATTCGCGAATGACATCACCTGCGAATTCAGCGCGGTCCAAGAGGTCCCCGCCATATTTGCCTTCGCGTTTATTCATTACATCCCAGAAAAATTGGTCGATGAGATAACCATGCGCGCCGTGGATTTCGATGGCATCAAAGCCGAGCTCTTTGGCGGATTTCGCCGAGCGAGCATAGGAACTGACCATATCCGCGACCTCTTCATCGCTGGGCGGATCCATGACGGCTTTGCCTGTGTGCGTGATACCCGATGGTGAATCGGACACTGCATCAGGATTATGCCCCGTGCCAGGTTTGCGCACCATGCCAACATGCCAGAGTTGCGGCGCGATTTTACCGCCTGCCCCATGGACTTTATTCACAACGTTTTGCCAGCCCGCAAGCGCAGCATCACCGTGGAACAACGGATAATTTGGGTCGCCCGCTGATCCCGGACGGTCTGTAACAGTGCCCTCTGTGATAATCAGCCCAACATGATTGGCTGCGCGGCGCTCGTAATACGCCGCCACATTTTCCCCCGGCACGCCATCAGGCGAAAAACTCCGAGTCATAGGCGCCATAACAAAACGATTGGGCAGCGATAGACCGCGACAAGAAAAGGGCTGAAAAAGAGAAGATGACATGAAAAGACCTTATGCAA
>JAHDCL010000116.1 GCA_020629875.1 Hellea sp. | reverse complement strand
GCAGAGCTAGAGAAGCTGAATGAAGCGCTCGCGAATTTGGGGTAGGGATTGCATCAATTTGAAGAACATCACCCAGAGCTAAAAGGCTTTTCGGAGTATTATCACCGAGAGATATTTCCGATTTTGGCTGTGGGTGATGGGGCTCGTAGACAGGCTCTACGTAAGACCGCTATTTTTGGCGGGCTGATTGCTATCCTTACGATTTTTGGCGCGGTCTATTTAGCGAGACTTAAAGGCGAGGCGCAGCCCTCAATCATTACAGCCTTTATCGGTTTCGGGGCAATTGCAGCTCTTTACAGCAGGCTCATCAAAGGCGTGCGCGGCGAGACGAAAGAGAAAATTGTTGGCAGTATTTGCAGTTATATTGGCTGGCAGTTCAAAGCTGAGGTCACTGAAATGCCGGACCTTGATTATTGGAGCGACTTAGGTTTGCTGCCCAAGGGGCATAAGGACGGAAATGTTTTCGGCGGAAAACGATCTTCATTTGAAGACCAGATATGGGGCGAGGCGCATGGCGCGCAGTTTAATTCTGTAGAGGTCCACCTAGAGCGCAAGGGCGATAAGTCTTGGCATACTGTTCTGCGCGGACAGATGATGACGTTGACTTTTCCGCGCAAGTTTTTAGGGCGCACCGTTGTGCTGCGCGATAAGGGTTTCCTACAAGGCAAGAAAAAAGGCGACATGAAACGCGTCGGCCTTGTCGACCCAGTCTTTGAAAAGATCTTCGAAGCCTATAGCACCGACCAAGTTGAATCGCGTTACCTGCTTGATCCCGTTTTCATGCAAAAGCTCATTGAATTGGAGCGCTCGGTGGACGGCAAGAACATCCGGTTTGGATTTGTTGACGAGCAATTATTGATTGTTGTCGAGACGCCCAACCGCTTCGAAGCAGGCTCTATGTTAAAGCCCCTAACAATGCCTGACCGCACCCAAAAAATTCTCGACGAAATCGGCGCGATTTATGATATTGTCGACGGGCTGATGAAGCCTGGACATTCAAATCAATCCTAAAATCTGAAAATTAGATTTCTAGATTTTACAATCTCTTACCCGCAAATTTCAGAGACCATTCCTACCCTTATCCATCCACCCCTATATTCAAATCGTTCTTTTGGTTTGGGACAGGTAGGACGTCACCTATCAGGCCAAGAGACGGTGTCAGGGATTGTAGCTGCCTTGGGGTCGACGCCAAGGTGGGCGGGTCCTCGCAGGTGAGCTGTTAGGTCTAAACTGACCTGTTCGGCCCTGGCGCAAAAAGATACCGCCGCAGAGCGAAAGCAATGCGAAACATATATTTTCGGCCATTCAGGTTTGTCCTGTATTGCCGGAGCTCTGCGGGCTGTCCCATTTATGAGGGCTGCGCAACTTCTTCTCTGGCCAGGCAGTCTGCCGTCCTGGTTCTCCAAGCATGACGCATGCCTTCAATTTATCTTAAACCCTCTCTGATATGGGGTGTTTATGTTGAAGACGGAAGATTTCTATCCACCTAAGGATTTTAGCGCGCAGGTGCAAAATCTGCGAGCCTATATTTATGAGGCTTTGGGCTGGTCTTATCGTCCGAATGTCGGCGCGCCGGCTATATTGATGGCGCTGCAGGCCGCGTCCATGGTGCATAGTTTTTCGGGGGCATTTAAATTTCGTGGGGAGGTTTTAGGCCAGGGCTATAAGGGACAGGCCTTTGAACTGGTGGATGTGACCGCAAATAATATCCCGCGGATTGACAGGCGCGGGAATGATTGGGGAATCGGGGCTCAACAGACCGCTGAGGCTGAATTTGTCGCGCAATTTGACGCCACGAATAGCGATAATCGGGGAGGCTATGAGGGGATTGTTTTATCCATGCCTCATTATGACAAGTCTCTCGGGCATACAATCGTTCGCCGTGATTTGGGAAAACGAAACCCTGCGCAGGTTAATGGGTTAAAGCGCGTTGGCTTTCCGAGCCTAGAATTCGAGAGTAAATTTGCTGTCTATAGTAATGATCAGGTCGAGGCGCGGTTTCTGCTCAGCCCTGATTTTGTCGCGCGCCTAACAGATTTCGCCGAGGACTATATGGGGCGGAACGTGCAATGTGTCTTTGCGGGGAACCGTTTTCATGTTGCGCTGGAAATTGATGATCGGTTTGATTTCTCTCGTGACTTCAAAGCCTTTGATTATCAAGAAGCCGCGACAACGATTATCAATGAGGTGGGCGGCGTCTTTTATTTGCTGGAGAAGGTTCATGCTTTGCAAGCCCGCATTGGGCGAGAGGGTGCAGATGGGGCCGATGAAGCCCGGGGGAAGTTCTATCGCGGGCTCTTACAGAGCTTGATACCGGCCATTAAAGAGGCCGAAAACGCTTTTGCAAAACCGGAAAAGTGGAAGCAAGAGCAGCGCCACGCTTTACCGTATTTCTGTGAGGGACTCCAAGGACTGCTCCGTCCCCGTTTCTAAGTCGAGCGCGTAATGCGCGGCGAGGCGGCCTTCACTCTTGAGAAAATTAGCCAGTGTTTGGCTTGTTGTCGTCCATATTTTATCCTCGTGATCCGTCATAATCAGGCGCTCATCCACCAGCGGGCCGACATAGCGGCGAATAAATGATGCTTTTAGCTCAGATGGCTGCAAGCTGTTCTCAAACTTCTTTTTAATGGCCAGGCTATCTGTCATATCCCAAACCATGGCCGCAAGGGTGTCGAGCATGAACTCATTACAGTTTTGAAAACGCGCATCATAGGGATTGGAAATCAATGAGTAATTGACCTGATGCACCGCGCCATATTGGTCAGAGAGGATGTAGTTGTAAAGCTGCTCTTGGGTGGCGGTATCGGGAATAATGAAGCCCGCATCACGTTCTCGCAAAAGCCTGAGAAAGTCCGCAGGGCTATCCGCGACTAAGCTGGAAACCAACCTGTTCTCTTCGCCGTGATAGAGATTATAGACAGCGTAATCTTGTGATTTTTCTTGGTACAGAAAGAAGGCGGAATGCGTGAACAAAACCCCTTCGGGTAACTTGTTTCTCGGCTGCCCAGATCGAGAGACAATGGCCGCTTTTACACTTTTTTCGCGCAGTTCCGCTGTGATGATGCTGCCATATTTATCCAACGTATTCGCATCGAAAAGGGCAGGGCCAACATTGGTGGAGGCGACGACTTGGCGGTAAACGGTGTGAATATGCCAGCCAAAAATTGAGGAGGCGATAAAAAGAGCAGCAAAAAGACCCAGAAGGATTTTCCACCTTAACGCCATTAAAGGTCGAAAGTCCCTATGACCGGTACGTGATCCGAGGGTTTAACTCCATCACGGACATCTTTGTCTATGCGAAAGCCCGTTATCCGGTCGGCGGCTTGTGGAGACAGGAGAAGGTGGTCAATCCTGATGCCCAAATTGTTTTGCCAGGCTCCGCGCTGATAATCCCAAAACGTAAATTGTCCTGCGCGGCCATCGAGCTGCTCAAAGCTCTCGGTCAGGCCGATATTCAGTAGGGCTCGCCAGGCTGCATGGGTTTCGGGGCGGTAAGCGGCATCACCCTCCCAGTCAATGGCATCGTGAACGTCTTTGGCTTCGGGGATGACATTATAGTCTCCCGTCAAAATAAGGGGTTCTTCATGCTTTATAATGATGGCCGCATGCTCTTTCAAACGCCGCATCCAGTTAAGTTTGTATTTATACTTTTCCGTGAAATTACCATTTTCATCCGCAACAGGGTTGCCGTTGGGCAGATAAATGGAGGCCACTCGAAATGGACCATCAGGTGCCGAAATGACCGCTTCTATGTAGCGGGCCTGCTCGTCACTTTCATCACCCGGAAGACCTTTTTTGACGTCTTCAATCGGATATTTGGACAGAATAGCTACGCCATTATAGCTCTTCTGCCCATAAATCTCGATATTGTAACCGAGCGCTTCGATTTCCATTCGAGGAAAAGCGTCATCAGTTGTCTTGGTTTCCTGTAAACACACAACATCGGGCTTTGCGCTTTCCAGCCATTTCGTAACGGCATGCATCCGCGCATTGATGGAGTTCACATTCCAAGTAGCAATTTGCATGTT
>JAHDCL010000026.1:16067-33231 GCA_020629875.1 Hellea sp. | reverse complement strand
ATGGGTAAACCTGAAAATATAACAACGCCTGATGAAAATGGGCGCTTTGGCGATTTTGGGGGGCGTTATGTCGCCGAGACATTGATGCCGCCAATTTTAGAGCTAGAGGCGGCCTATGAAGATGCCAAGGCTGATCCGAAATTTCTCGCGGAGCTCGATGAGTTTTTCGCCCACTATGTTGGCCGTCCCTCTCCGCTCTATTACGCCGAGCGCCTGACCGAGTTTGCAGATGGTGCCAAAATTTATTTCAAGCGGGATGAGCTCAACCATACGGGCGCGCACAAAATCAATAATTGTATGGGGCAAATCCTGCTCGCCAAGCGTATGGGTAAGACCCGCATTATCGCTGAAACAGGCGCGGGACAGCACGGCGTCGCCACCGCCACTGTCGCTGCGCGATTTGGCTTAAAGTGCATCGTCTATATGGGCGCGACGGATATTGTCCGCCAAAAGCCAAATGTTTTCCGGATGCGTCTCTTGGGCGCCGAAGTTCGCGCTGTGCATAGCGGAACCGCGACCCTCAAAGACGCGATGAACGAAGCTCTGCGCGATTGGGTCACCAATGTCGGCGACACCTTTTATTGCATCGGCACAGTCGCTGGCCCGCACCCCTACCCCGCTATGGTCCGTGATTTCCAAGCCATTATCGGCCGCGAAGCCAAGGCGCAAATATTAGAACGCGAAGGCCGCCTGCCTGACGCTGTTGTTGCCTGTATTGGCGGCGGGTCAAATGCGATGGGCTTGTTTCATGAATTTGTGCCCGAAGAGAGCGTGCGCCTCATCGGCGTCGAAGCTGCGGGTCGCGGCGTTGAGAGCGGGTTACATGCCGCGAGCCTGACAGGCGGAACGCCGGGTGTGCTCCATGGTAACCGCACTTACCTACTCCAAGATGAAGACGGACAAATCAAAGATGCTCATTCCATTTCGGCGGGGCTCGACTATCCCGGCATTGGTCCCGAACATGCCCACCTTCATGATATTGGCCGCGCGGAATATGTTAGCGCCACAGATGACGAAGCCCTACACTGGTTCCAAGAATGCGCGCGTCTGGAAGGTATTCTTCCTGCGCTGGAACCCTCACATGCCATCCCGCGCACCGTGGACCTCGCCAAAGAGCTTGGTAAGGACGGCCTCATCATCATGAACATGTGCGGCCGGGGTGATAAAGATGTGTTCACCATCGCCGATGCGCTGGGTGAGCATATCTCGGAAGGCACGGATGCAGAGAATACCAAGGCTTACTAGTAGTCCCATAATAAACTTTCGCCCATAGCGAAATTCTCTTACACTTTGCCCTATGAGCCAAGAGCGAATTATCGGCGGCGGCGCCAAGAAAGTACTCTACACGCTGGATACGGTGCGCCGCATTGGCGTGGTGAAATCCACCAAAGCGCTGCGCTCTAAAAACACCTGCAAAGCTTGCGCGCTGGGTATGGGCGGACAGCTGGGCGGCATGACCAATGAACTTGGTGAGTTTCCTTCTGTTTGCAATAAGAGCGTTCAGGCCCAATCCACGGATATTCAGCCCGCTATTCCCGAAGAGATCTTTAAGCATTCTCTCGATGAGCTTGCGGAATTATCGCCCAAAGAGATGCAAAGCCTTGGGCGATTAAACACACCGCTTTATAAGCGTGCTGGCGCAAATCATTACGCACCCATCACTTGGGATGAGGCCTTGGCGTTATCAGCGAGGCGCCTGAAGGAGACATCGCCCTCTCGGAGTTTTTTTTATGCCTCCGGGCGCTCCTCCAATGAAGCCGCCTTTATTTTTCAGCTTCTTGCGCGCGCCTATGGCACCAATAATGTTACCAATTGCTCTTATTACTGCCACCAAGCGACCGGGGTTGGGTTAAAATCAACCATTGGCACAGGCACGGCGACAGTTGAAGTCGCGGATCTGGGGCTTTGTGATTTGATATTTGTGATTGGCGCTAATCCTTCCTCTAATCATCCGCGTTTCATCCACCAGCTCAAATCTTGCCGGGAGCGCGGCGGACAGGTCATCGTCATTAATCCCGCCCGGGAACCTGGACTGGTTAAATTCGCGGTCCCCAAAAGCCCTAAATCCATGCTCAAAGGCGGGAGCGAAATTGCCTCGGAATATGTCCAGCCCCGCATCGGGCAAGACATGGCCCTGTTGATGGGCATCGCAAAGACGCTTTTGCAACAAGGGAAAGAAGACAACGCCTTTCTCGCCGCTTACACAAATGGGTTTGAGGCCTTTAAGGCTCAGATTGAAAGCCTGACGTGGGATATTCTCACGGCGCAGTCCGGAGTGCCGCAAGAGCAAATTGAGAAAATTGGCGCGCTATACGCCCAATCGAAATCTGCAGTCTTTGCCTGGGGTATGGGCATGACCCATCACCGTAACGGCGTTGATAATATCGAGATGATAGCCGCGCTTGCTTTGATGCGCGGCATGATGGGCCGGCCCGGTGCAGGGCTTCTCCCGCTGCGAGGCCATTCAAACGTTCAAGGCGTAGGAACAAATGGCGTGAAACCTGTCCTCGCCGAAGACGTCATCAAGAAGATGGAAACGGCATTTAATTTCAAATTTCCAACCGCCAAAGGCTTGGACACTATGGCCTCCATGCAAGCGGCGCATAACGGCAAGGTAGATGCAGCCGTGATTATGGGCGGCAATCTCTTTGCCGCAAATCCGGATGCAAAATGGGCGGAGCAAGCTTTGGATTCGATTGGATTTAAACTCTTTCTCACAACCACGATAAATCATGGCCACATTAAGGGGAACGCCTCTGGCGACACGCTAATCCTGCCCGTCACCGCCCGAGATGAAGAATGGGAACCCACGACCCAAGAATCCATGTTTAATTATGTCCGCCTCAGTGATGGCGGGATCAACCGCTTAGGTAATGTCCGTCCTGAAAGTGTGATTTTAGCAGATCTAGCTTCTGCACTCCTGCCCGATAGTCCGATCGATTTCCAAGCGTTTAAATCCCACAAAACAGTGCGCCAGGCCATCGCCGCAATCGTGCCAGGCATGGGTCAATTGGCGGATATCGATGTTGCGAAAAAAGAATTTCATATTCAGAACCGCCTCATTCACACACCTGTCTTCCAAACGGCGGACGGCAAAGCCAGTTTTAAAATACCGGCCCTGCCGCCCGCAAAACCACACAAAGACCCTCACCATTATTCGCTCTCAACACTGCGCAGCGAAGGGCAATTTAACTCCATAATTTATGAAGAGTTTGACAGCTATCGAGGCACCAAGACCCGATGGTGTGTCATGATGAATAAAAAGGATATAACAGCCCTCGGCCTGCAGCCCGGAGATCATGCCACCGTGGAATCTGCGCAGGGAAAAATGGAAAATGTAAAGCTATATGCTTTTGACGTGCCGCGTGGTGATATGCTCGCCTATTACCCTGAAGCCAATATCCTCACCAGTACAGAAATAGACCCACGAAGCTGCACTCCGGCCTTCAAATCGACATCCGTCTGGATAACATCCTAAGCCGCGAAAGCCGAACGGACTTACCAAAGACGCCCAAAAAGCTCATCATATTATTTTTTTGGGAACTAAATCTTAAGTCCTCCGTTAATCTCGCATCAAACGGAGAAAAAGATGAAAAACTCAATCGGTAAAAAAGCGCTTCTCACTATCGTAACCGGCCTGACGCTCGTCGCATCAGCTTGCCACACCATTGAAGGTGTAGGGCAAGATCTAGAGAGCGCTGGCGACAAAGCTGAGGAAATTACGCGCAACTAAGATCCCCCCCTGCGGTTTGGAGGTAGTCCCCTTTTGCTCCTCTCCGCACACACTGAACCCGGCTTTTTCAAGCCGGGTTTTTTTGTTTGTGCTATTTCACTTCTGCGCGTTTTAATTATTGAACAACTTTTGAAAATTTCTCTTGAAATATTTCCTGCTCACTATCCGGAATGTTTAGAGCCTGGACTAAGGCACTATACTCTAAAATCATATCTCTCAGGGCAGGATAATAATGTTTCACCCACTTTGCTGATTGCTTATGAGCTTGCGTCGAAGCTTGTGATTTATCTCTTAATTTTTGCTCTTCTGTTATAGCTTTAAGCCTATGGGTGATGGCCGCTTTGTAGGTACGAAGAACAATATCAATTTCATCACGCTCTAATAACATGTCCAAAACTTTGCGCGTATTCTCAAAAAGCGGTCCATGAAAATCACGGCTCGCAACATCCCGCCTCAAATCTTTCTCAACCATCTCGAGATAACCCTGTTCGATATATTGTTGGACAATCCACAGTGATCCGGCCGAACTGTATTCGATATATTCGCTCTGCTTGATGTCTTCTTTTTCAATGAGATCGAACAGCGCATCAAAATAGCGGCTGTCATCTTTAGCGATAGATTTGAAGCTGAGCTTAAAGCCAACAATTATTCGGTCCTGAAATGCCATAATTTTTACTTTATCATCTGGTCAAATCTGTCTCTGCACCCTAGAAGGCGCACATGTCTAAACGTATCGACGAAACCTTTAAGAACCTTCAAGGCAATGCCGCCTTTGTAGCTTATATCATGGGCGGCGACCCTGATCGCGCGACCTCGCAATCCGTGCTCAATGCCCTACCTGAAAATGGGGTGGACATAATTGAGCTGGGAATGCCCTTCACGGATCCGGCCGCCGATGGACCCACAATCGAAGAAGCGGGCCTGCGCAGTCTTGCGGCAGGAACCACCCTGAGATCCATTCTCGAAATGGCGACAGAGTTTCGCAAATCAAATGATACGACCCCCATTATCATTATGGGATATTGCAATCCAGTGCATCACATGGGTTACGCCAATTTCGCAAAAGCCGCGAAAGACGCTGGCATTGACGGCGCTATAATTGTCGATTTGCCGCCCGAGGAAGATAGTGAACTCCGCACGGCCTTTGAGGTGCATGATCTCGCCCTCATCCGGCTCGCCACACCCACAACAGATGAAGCCCGCTTGCCCCGCGTTGTCGCAGGCACAAAGGGCTTCGTCTATTATGTCTCTATGACAGGCATAACCGGCGCAGCGTTTAGCCAAGCCGGCAGCGTAACCGAACAAGTCGCCAAAGTTCGCAAGGCATCGGGCTTGCCTGTTGTTGTTGGCTTTGGCGTTAAGACACCTGAACGCGCCGCCGAAGTGGCCAAAGATGCAGATGGCGTTGTCGTTGGCTCCGCCATTGTCAAAGAACTGCACGAAAACGGCCCCGACGCGGCGCTTGCTTTGGTGAAATCCCTCGCGGATGCCACGCATGGTAGCTAGGGCATTAAGCTCTTAAGCCTGCTTTTTTGGCGACCATCTTTATCGAAGTTTTCAGGTTTTAACCAAGCCTCCAATCCTCTCTTTACCGCTGGCCATTCCTTGTCAGTGATAGAAAACCAGGCTGTATCTCGGTTCTTGCCTTTGATAATCAAGTCCTGTCGAAATAAACCCTCATAAGTAAAGCCAAAACGTAGCGCAGCATTTTTTGAGGCTTCATTGAGATTGTCGCATTTCCATTCATAGCGGCGATATCCCAGATCTTCGAAAGCATGACGCATCATCAAATACATCGCCTCGGTCGCGGCGCACGTCTTTTGGAGTGCAGCGCCGAACATGATAAAACCGACTTCGACACTGCCATGCGCTTCTCTTATCCGCATAAAGCTGGCCATACCCACAGCAAGTCCTGTTGTTTCAGGTATTATTACCATTACTTCCCAGCCAAACCTTTGTGACGACAGCTGCATTATGGAAATAAAGTCTTCGGAGTTTTTAGGCGGATAAGGAGACATATATGTCCAGAGATATTTATTCTCTTTTCCTAAAAATGACGCAGCTAAATCATCGCCATGACGGGACCAATCTACGGGTTCGACCCGCACGAATTTTCCTTGTAACAGGTCCTGTCCGGGACGCGCGCGTGGCGAAAATTGCTCAAAATTTATCATAAACACTCACTATTTTTTATTACCATAATGCAAGCCGTCACAAGGAAAATTCACGTCATGTTACGTATTGTAATCCAATCTCAGAGAGCTGACGCGCGCGTGATGGCTGTTATCTTATTGTGACTTGAAATCCTTAATCGCTGCGCTATCTATAGGTCATCGTGAACCCACGCATACAGAAACGGAATTCCCTGTTTCGATGTTATGAGGAAAGGATAAAACATGATAACTCTACTCTCCCCTGCAAAAAAATTAAACTTTGATCCGGTGACAACGAAGCTGGAAGCAACAGCCCCTTTGCTAAAATCTGATACGCTGGAATTGGCCAAAGTGGCGAAAAAACAAACCGCTGCTGACCTGAAAAAACTCATGCATATTAGCGACAACCTCGCGGAACTAAATGCTGAACGATTCAAAGCTTTCAACCTGGAGGGCCAAAGTAATAGTGCTAAGCCCGCCGGCCTGACCTTTGATGGTGACGTTTATTGGGGCCTTGAGACGAAATCGATGAGCGATGAAGACCTCGGCTATGCCCAAGATCACTTACGTATTCTTTCAGGCCTGTATGGCGTATTGCGCCCTTTAGATAATATTCAGGCCTACCGCCTCGAAATGGGCACCAAGCTAGCGACCAAACGCGGTAAATCGCTATACGACTTTTGGGGGACAGCCATCGCCGAGTCGCTCAATGACGACCTCGCTGAGCATCAAGATCAAACCATCGTAAATTTAGCGTCTAATGAATATTTCAAGGCCGTCGATAAAAAGACGATGACCCACCCCGTCATCACGGCGAAGTTCTTAAACGTCAAAGACGGCAAAGCTCGCGCCCTGATGTATTACGCCAAATATGGACGGGGCCTCATGGCGCGCTGGATTATGCAAAACCGGGTGGACCGCGCAGAGGGCCTGAAAGACTTTAATTTGGATGGCTATAAACTGGATAAAAAGGCGTCCACAGAGAGCGAACTTGTCTTCTCTCGCAAACAACCTGCGCCTAAAAAATAGTGCCCGATCAATCACCCTGTTGCGCGCGGAGCCCTTGGGAGTTCACCGCGCGCGATTGGTGGGCCATCCTCAAACGCACTTGGCGTGAAATTCACGACGACAATGTCACCATCGTCGCGGCAGGTGTTGCATTCTTCACCCTTTTAGCGGTCTTCCCGCTCATTACAGCATGTCTGTCAATTTACGGACTCTTTGCAGATCCCAGCGAAGTTGAAAACTTAACGCAAAGCGTCAATAGCGTTCTTCCTGCCCAAGCTTGGGAGATTTTGCACGGGCAGATCACTTCGGTGATCACGGCGCCAAATGCAGGGCTAGGCCTAGGTATCGCCATCGGTCTTTTGATTGCCCTGTGGTCGGCGGGATCGGGCATTCGCGCCGTCATGCGGGCTATGAATATTGCTTATGGGGAAAAGGAAACTCGCAATCTGGCTACATTTTATGCCATGGCAAGCGCAATGACATTAGCCGTTATTATCTTTGTCTGGATATCCCTCGGCGTGATTATCGGCGTTCCTGCATTCCTTGCCCTGATGAAATTGGAGGGCCTGACAGTTGGGTTTAGCCGCGCCATACCCTGGTTATTGCTGGTTTCTATCTTTGCATTCTCCAGCGGTGTCCTCTACCGCTTTGGGCCGAGCCGCCGCCCCGCCAAGAAACGCTGGGTTATGCCGGGAATAATTTTCACCACCGTAACATGGCTTCTGCAATCTTTCGCATTTTCTAAGTTCATTGCCGCCTTCGGGAATTACAACGCGGTTTATGGTTCACTTTCTGCGGTTATCATTTTGCTTATCTGGTTCTGGCTTACCGCTTACACTGTGATTGTCGGTGCGGAGCTAAATGCGGAGATGGAACGACATACCACGGTCGATACAACACGCGGTCCTGATCGGCCCTTAGGGCAACGGGGCGCCGCTATGGCGGACTATCGTCATGAGAGTTCTGATTTGGAAGATATGTCCGCTTCGGGCTAAGTGAGCTTATGAGATTTATTAAAGCCAATTTCCCCGCCGATAAATCAGACGCGGTTATCGAAATTCTCAACCGTGCCCAACCCATCGATTGGTCTATGGATTCCGGGTATGGGCGTTTTGAAAAAGCTGTTGAAATTGTGGTAGCCAAAGGTCAAGGCCAACAAATCATCGATGATTTACAATCCTTGCTAAGCGCCTCTCCTGATTGGCGCGTCGTAGTGATGCCGATCGAAGCCACCTTGCCTCGCCCCACTGAGCCCGAAGAGACTCAGGATGACGTGGAGAAAAAGGCCAAAGCCAAAACAATATCGCTGCGCGAAGAACTTTATCAAAAAGTCTCAAATGACTGTCAGCTCAACTGGGATTTCATCGTCCTAACAATACTCTCCTCAATCGTTGCGGCCATTGGCCTTAACGGCGATAGCGTGGCTATTGTTATTGCCGCTATGGTCATCGCCCCTCTCTTGGGGCCAATATTAGCCTTTGCTCTCGCCGCAGCGCTGGGCGATCTGTCTTTAATGAAGAAGGCAACAAAAACGGCGCTAACCGGTCTCTTTATCGGCTTTGGCTTTGCCTTTGCGCTCACATTTTTCATGGATGTCAATCTGCTGAGCAAAGAAATGGTGGACCGCACCGTCGTGAACCCGGCGATTATCGCGCTCGCTTTAGCCTCAGGTGCCGCCGCTGCGCTCTCGCTCTCCACCGGCATATCTTCGGCTCTCGTTGGCGTCATGGTGGCCGTCGCCCTCCTCCCGCCCTCTGTGGCCTCTGCGCTGTTTTTGGGCGCAGGAGAATATGACAAAGCCGCAGGCGCTGCGCTCCTCTTGGCCTTGAATGTGGTTTGTGCTGTGCTCTCAGCGCAGCTGATTTTTGTCTGGAAAGGCGTAAGGCCGAGGACATGGTCAAGCCAAGTAAAAGCCTCCCGCAGTGTAAAGATAAACGCCGCTGTATGGGTCGGCTTGTTAGTGGCTCTCGCGGTGTTGGCTTATCGGTTTAATTTGCAGGTGCAATCAGATCTGCTCCGCTAGCCCGTCCCGACCCTATTTCGCGGCCCACATCATAAAAGTCCAAATCATCACTGCCCTTCATCGTCCCTAAAACCGCATCCGCAGGAACGTCCCAATCGAGCCAGTTATTCCATTGGTTTTTAGGCAGGCGCACGGGCATGCGGTGGTGCAGGTGTTTCATTTGGCCCGTCGCAGCGGTCGTCAATATTGTGGCCGAGAGCAACGTTATGCCTTCATCTACGCGCCATTGATCCCAGAGACCGGCAAAGGCGAAAAGCTCTTGGTCATCTTCATGGATATAATAAGGCGTCTTGGGTTTCTCTACGCCCTCCCATTCATACCAACCTGTTGCTGGGATAAGAGCGCGGCGGCGCTTAAAGGGCGTACGGAAACTTGGCTTTTCCGCCGCTGTTTCAACCCGCGCATTAAACATGGGGCGGCCTTCTGGAGGCTCCTTTCGCCAATGGGGGTGCAGGCCCCAGCGCATAGGAACGACTTTGCGCTCCTTCAGGCCATCATAGGCAATGACGGGAACGACCGTGCCCGGAGAGATGTTATAATTCGGCTCCCAATCCCATAACGGTTTACCGTCCTCGCCTGTCTGCCCTGTTTTCGCCGCGAAATAGGCCGCTATTTCGGCTAATTTCTTCGCTAATGTGTAACGTCCGCACATGTGAGTTGTATAAAGGGGAATAAGGATTATGGAAGCTGTTATGACCACTGAAAAATCAGTCGAGACGCCCCCCATAGATTGTGTAGGCGTTATTTGCTTTCGCGGCGAGGATGTGCTGCTCATAAAGCGCGGCACAGCTCCGCGTAAAGGCGAGTGGTCTATTCCTGGAGGGCGTATCGAAATGGGCGAGAGCGAGCGAGACGCGGCCCTGCGAGAACTCTTCGAGGAGACCGGCATCATGGCGGTACTCGAATACAAAGTCGCCACAATTGACGCCTGTTTTGAGGATTACAATTACCGTCTCCACGATTATGCCGCGCGCTGGATTTCCGGTGAGCCGAAATTTGGTGATGATGCCGCGGATGCTCGCTTCGTCCAGCCTGAGGAATTAGACGCATTGGGCATGTGGCCAAAGACTCGCGAGGTCATTGAAACGGCGCGCGCCTCTCTCCAAGAACAGCAGATGCTGTAAAATTCAATGTTCATTCACCTGAAAACTGCTAATCTACGATTCATGAAGTGGCTGGTGGCATTCATATTTCTCTTTGTGAGCTTTGCTCCGAGCGTCTTGGCACAAGATGCCATGACCGCACGCGAGAAAGCAGCTGCCGCTAAAAAAGCGGCCCTAAAAGCTCGAGAAGACGCTGAGCTGCGCGTGGAGGCTGATATGGTGACCATGAATAGCCTCGTCGAAGCACTCTCAAAAAATTTGGGACAGCTCCATTATCTTCGCACCATTTGTTACGGCCCCTCAGATCAGAAATGGCGCGATTATGCTTCGCGTATGATGAATATTGAAACCGCTGGCGATAGCGCAGATCGCCGTCAACTTATTCGCGCTTTTAATGCCGGCTATTACCAAGAAGAAGGCCGCCACACACAATGTTCCAACGCCGTCGGCGCTGACGCTGCTGCTTTGGCTGAAAATGGCCGTCACATCTCCGCCATGCTTGGCGATCCTTACAGGGAAAGATAATCATGATACGTATTCTCTCTATTGGCCTCATGACATTTGGAGCCCTTGCCTTTGCCAAAATCGCCAAGGCGCAAATTGCCAATCTCAAAGGCCAAGAACCGCTCACTAATCTTGAGGGTACCGAATGGGGCCCTGAAAATGGCATCGGCCAATTCGTTCAATTCTTAAGCAATGGCGATCTTGCGGGATGGGCGGGCTGTAACAGCTTTTTCGGCACCTATGAGCAAAACGGCAATGAGCTCAAAATCGGCTCTATGGTGGTTACCAAAAAAGCCTGTGAAGACCTTGGCATGGAGCAAGCTTTCCTCGCCGCGCTAGAGTCTGCAAGAGGTTTCGAGGCCAGCCACAAAGAAATGAATATCCTCGATGAGAACAATGAGGTTGGCTTATCGATGCGACGCCGCGATTGGGATTAAGAAACTATTGCACCTGAGATAGGGTCAAGCTAGGGAGCGCCTATGACCGACTCCCTCACCATTCGCCGCCCCGATGACTGGCATGTTCACCTCCGCGATGGCGGAATGCTCAAAGATGTTGTGAACTACACAGCGCGCCAATTTGGCCGCGCGATTATCATGCCCAACCTGACCCCGCCTGTCACAACGGTCGAGGCCGGAATAGCTTATCGTCAGCGAATTTTGGATGCGGTTGATCCGTCGCTGGATTTCACGCCGCTTATGACCTGTTACCTAACCGATAGCATTGATGCCGATGAAGTCGCGCGCGGTCATGGCGACGGTGTTTTCACGGCCTGCAAATTATACCCTGCCAATGCGACGACAAATTCCGCCCATGGCGTGACAGACATAAAAAATATCTACCCGGTTTTAGAAGCCATGCAGCGCATTGGGATGCCGCTATTATTTCACGGGGAAGTCACCCACAAGGACGTTGATATTTTCGACCGCGAGGCGGTCTTTATTAGCGACGTATTAGAAGATGTCGTCAGAGATTTCCCCGCTCTAAAAATTGTTTTTGAGCATATCACGACAGCCGAAGCAGCAGCCTTTGTCGCTGAGTCTGGTCCGAATATCGCAGCGACCATTACCCCGCACCACCTCGAATTTAATCGCAATGCGATTTTCCAAGGCGGCATTCGTCCGCATTATTACTGCCTGCCCATCGCGAAACGTGAAAAGCACCGCCTCGCCCTGCGCAAGGCCGCCACATCAGGCTCTCCTAAATTCTTCCTTGGCACAGATACCGCGCCCCATACAATTGAAGCCAAGCAAAGTGCTTGCGGATGTGCGGGGCTATTCAATGCGCCGCACGCTCTCGAGGCCTATGCGAAAGTCTTTGACGAGGAAAATGCTCTGGACAAGCTCGAAGGTTTTGCCTCTGAATTTGGCCCGCGCTTTTATGGCCTTCCGCTCAATGAAGGCACCGTGACCCTTATCCGCCAAGAAACGGCTATTCCCGAAACACTAGACGTGATGGACACGAAAATCGTGCCCTTCCATAGCGGTAGTTCTTTGCCTTGGACGTTTTCTACTTAATTTGTCCTCGGCAAATACCTCACCGGCAAAACTCCGATACGTCCATTACGGTCAACGGAGATATCCCAGTCCTCCTCATTAGCGGAAAGAAGCAACGCGTCGAGCTGACGGGTTGAGCTAATATCATCACCGCCTATGCCTACGATAAAATCACCTGGGCGGAGGCGATTATAATTCGCCGCTGAGCCGCGCTCGACCTTCAAAACCATGACGCCTTGGACATAGGGATCAAAACCGAGCTCTTCGCCCAGAGCTGGCGACATATTCACAACCACAGCGCCGTCCAGCGGGTGATAGCCTTCAAGTTTGCGCTCATCACGCTTGGGCGTTTCCTGCGGCGTGTCTGCGCGTACCGTATAGCTTCGCTCGCGCCCATCGCGCCAAATTTTGACCTTCGCATTTTGACCGCGCTTGAGCGTTGCGAGCTTAAACCGCAAGCCGCTATCGTCATTCACTTCTGTGCCTTCGATAGAGAGGATAACATCCCCCTTCTCCAGCCCGGCCTTATCCGCAGGGCCGCGCGGGTAAATATCATTAATCACAGCCCCCTTAGAGCGGTCCAGTCCGAGCGCCGCCGCCATGGTCGCATCCACTGCATTGGTGCGCGCTCCGATCCACGGACGCACAATACGGCCTTCGGAAATCGCGCTATCCACGGCGCGCGAAACAAGCTCTGATGGAATAGCAAAACCAATACCATTAGATCCACCCGAGCGAGAGAATATCGCCGTATTAACGCCTATGAGTTCACCCGATAAATTAACCAACGCGCCGCCTGAATTACCCGGGTTCACCGCGGCATCCGTTTGAATGAAAGAGGACGTATCCGTAACATTAGTTCGGCCAAGCGCCGAGACAATGCCGCTGGTTACGGTTTGCCCAACGCCAAAGGGGTTACCAATGGCGAGAACAATATCGCCAATTTCAAGGTCACCATCCCCTTGTATGGCAAGGCTTGGTAAGCGCTCGCCTTTCGTATCAATTTTTAGAACCGCGATATCAATATCTTCGTCCTGCGCGATAACTTCGGCCTCAAATTCGCGGCGATCATTGAGTACAATTTTAAGCTCCTCCGCGCCTTTAACGACATGCGCATTGGTCACAATAATACCCGTATCACGGACAATCACGCCTGAGCCCAATGAGCTTTCCGTACGCTCCTGCGGCGCGCGGCGCATGCCAAACATCTCATCAAAAAATGATGAACGAGAACGGCGAACAACTGTGCGCGAGGTAAAGACATTGACCACGGCGGGGGCGGTTTGCTTAACTACAGGAGAGTAAGAGAGCTGCACCTGCATATTCGAACTCGGTACAACGCGTCCGTCGCTCGGAATGCTGAGCAGCGGGTCTTTCGCTAAGGCGGTTCCGGCACCGCCCAATACTAAGACTGAACCCAAGAGAGATAATATCTGCTTTTTCATGCGCTTATATTTAGGGGCTTACGCACCGATAACCAAGGCGCATGGGCAGAAAATGAGGGAATTTTCATCTTTACCCTCATTTTTCCATGCCGCATTCTTCACCGCCCGGCGAATGGGCGGCGCCGCGCAAGACCTGTTCACGCTCACGAGGTAAGGCTACCGAGCAGGTCACGCTGGACCTTCGGGCTCAAATATTGCTCGAGGGAGATTGTGGGGATTATCGCTCTCATATCTGCCATTTCGGGACCACATCGCGGACCCCGAAAGGTTGACAAAGGCATGCGCTCATTCAGGCGAGACTCTTCAACGTTCGGCCTTTCGGGATGGCTACGCGCTCCGGAATGACAGGCTGAAAGCAGTTCAGAGTTTGCTTCCGCCGCCATGGCCGCATAGAACTCCACAGGCCAAACGGTCGCGGGGCCAAAGCCTGTCTCAGTGGCGAATGGAATGTTGTTCCACGGGTAATCAACAAGGGTGTTTTCGGTATAGACCCTCACCTGCCGCGCTTCTCTCGGCGCGCGGGGCAAAGGCGCCAATCGAAATAGTCCGTCAAAATCCATCTTAACGCGGTCCCGGAATACACCTTCTGGCGCACCCGCCCGCCCATTTGCCCGCGCCCGTGCTTTGAGCCGTTCAGACCTTGCGATACGTTCAGGTGTTAAAAGCCAAGCTGGGTCTTGCGGCGTGAGCGTTTTGGGCGCACTGCCCGTTCTGTTCTCAAGACGTGCTTTGGTCGCCTCCCAGCGCTTTAGCCGCCGCATCCCGCCCAAATCATTAAGCACACGTTCCCGCCATGATTTGTCGCTTAGCATCGCCAACTTTCGCCGCATCAAGATATTCTGGGCATCCAATCGCGTGAAAACGCGCACTAAGCGGCGAAGCTTATGCGAGTAGCGCAGCACATCCCCATACCGCCCCGCCGTCATGAATGACACGATAGCCGCCACCATCACCTCATACCGCGCCGTAAGCGGCGCGGTGTCGATAAGGTGCGGTGGTAAATATGTAAGAGACGCTGTTTTCATGCCCTCAACATATCCCTCTTCGAATTAACGAGGATAAGATTTTTGTGAACCCAGTCGTTTCATATGGTTAGAGATAAATTTAACGAGGATGACGGCTATAAAGACAACGCCAAGATTACCGAGGGGATTAAACTCTGCCCTGCCCAACTTTTAGATACTCAAATCCATGAGGTTGTAATCCTTTAATGACGACAGAGTTTCAGGGGTCCATTTAAACTCATCTTGCCGCTCGGAGAAAGGGGCATAGTGATAAGGTATTTCATGTGGAAAGCGCTGACGTCTCGCATCAATCGCTAGGCCGATTAGGCGCGAGCGTGTATCGATGAAATTCTCATCCATGATCGCCGCTTCAGCATGCATACCCGCGCCGCGAACATTTAAAACTGAAGAGCGTTTGTGGAATCCAAAGTTAATCGACAAACGCGGCTCAAACCCTGTATTGGCAAATGAGCCGTGGATGATTTGACGGCTATTGATGACGACATCCCCTGGATTGCAGATTATTGGAATTGCATCGGGCAGTCGTTCAGTTCCCGCCTCTTCTACCAATTTGGTTATGTCTGCACGCCCAATTTTATGGCTTCCCGGGATAACCCACACTCCGTTGACGGCCGTACTGCCATAAACTTGCCCCATGAAATTAAAGCCGTGAATGTCTTGGTCAAAGTCAGGATGGTCCCAATGTGTATCTCCATCTTGATGCCAAGACACCGCAGCGCCAACACCCGCATCCTTTATGAATAGGCCTTCGGTAAAAGGAACAAAATCTGGACCATTTATGACTTCCGTAAGTTTAAGCAAATCTGGATGCCCGTAGACTCGCAGACAGGCTTCTGAAAATTGCAAGGAGCCGCTTAAATAAAGCGGGACAGCTGGCGGCGCATCATCCGCCGCTTTGGGTTCAAACAATTTGACCTGATGACGCCCATTGAACATATCGCTGCCGCCTAAGGGATCAGAGAGAGGCCGCGCCCATTGCAGATTTGGTGCTTTGTTGCCAACGCCAAGGGCGGGGCGCCCAAATTTATCAACCTTTGCGCCCATATGAACCGGGAAATTCTCGCGCATCTTTGCGAGGTCAGCCTTAATGTCGTTTAACTCCTCCTCAGAGAGCACGTCTTCGATAATATAGAACCCAAATTCGGAATAGACGTTTAAAATATCCGGATGGATATTCCCCTCTTCATCAAATTTCATCGGGCCTCGATTTGGCAGCGCTAAGGCTTTGGCCTGCCCATTTATGAGATAAGCTTTCATGGCCGCAGCGTCGGCGCCGTAATGAGAGGCACAGGCGTCAATAGAGCGGCTGATATCTTGAACCATAGATATACTCTTTCACAGTTTTTATTATTGTTAAAATTTTATGCATATGCAAATCTGCGAGTCAAGACTTAACGGAGACACTCACCATGCCGACCAAAACTCTCGCGAGGGGCAGCGTAACACGCGCAGCGAATAAAATGCGTCGCAAGGAACGTATTTTATCCTGCGCCCGGCACATCATTGCAACGCAAGGTTATGACGCGTTGACGCTCGCACAATTGGCCTCAGATGCCGAGGTGACGATTCCGACAATTCATAATCTGCTTGGAAAAAAATCTCAGATTATTGAACATCTGGTTGGGGATGTGGTCTCCCGCATAGGCGAGCTATTATCGCGTCAAATAGGCGGTGATCCGATTTCCGTTATCCAGCTTTTTACAGATGAGCTCATCTCTCTCTACGCCGCAAATGAAGCACTCTATAAAGCCGCCTTCATTGCGGGGGAACGCGCTAAATTATTCGAACATCAAACACCGAAAGGCATATTTATGCGGTCTATGGCGCTGGCTGTTGACGTCTGCGCGGATGCCAAAGCGAAAGGTTATCTCTTAGGAGAGATGGAGACACATATTCTGGCGGAACAATTATTTGGCACTCAACGATTAGCGCGTCATGATTGGATGAATAACTATATAGATTTGAACACTTACAAGTCTCGGGTACTTTCTGGCATGTTCACCGTTTTAGCGGCTGATGCAGCACCCGAATTCAAAGAAAGACTGACTTCTGAAATCAGAGCGCTAAGTCTCAATACGCAACTTTAAACCGACGTCTTCTTAGAGGGTTATACGCTAGCCAAGACGTCTACACATCCATCATTGCTCGCAGATCCATCAAGGCGCTGCAGACCCCAGTCAGCGATATCCCAATGTCTTGCTACGAGCATAGCTAAAGCCTGTTCACTTACATGCTCTTCATTGTCAGAACGTGCAATGGCCAAGATTGCCTCAAATATGCGGGTTTTGTGCGGAAACTCTGCAAGCTCTAAGAGCGTAGTTTCAAGCCAGTTTTCGAATTCTCCCTTTTGTAATACACCAATAAACTCATGTTTGTTGTTTTCATACCAAAGCAAGAGACTGGCTTCGGAATGTTTGCTGCTGAGTATTCCGTCATGCTGAAGCCGCAAGACAGTTTCGATCAATGCTTGGACCTCTTGCGATAAGACGCGCCGATCAGCGAAGATGGCCATCGTTAACAAAGCAATTACATTTGCGGAATGAGAGTTTAACGGGGTCATATCCAAGAATAGACGATGAATGTATAATTATTCGCTAAAAATCTCGATTTAAGAAGTACTGGTGCAAGCCTTAGCTTCTTTTTTCCCGGTCCAAATAGTTCCCATTCGTCCAGC
>JAHDCL010000026.1:0-15967 GCA_020629875.1 Hellea sp. | reverse complement strand
TGGTGCAAGCCTTAGCTTCTTTTTTCCCGGTCCAAATAGTTCCCATTCGTCCAGCCTAGCAAAGCTCCACCGCGCCCTTTTATGGAGACGAGTTCGAAGGGTTTCCGAGTTTCGGGGCGCGGTGAATTTGGGTGTTACTCGGCGTCTTTTAAGGCTCTTTCCGCGGCCTTCAGGGCCCGGCGCGCTTTTTCCAATTCGCGCTTGGCTCTGGCCATTTCGCGGCTGTCATCGGCCTCGACTTCGGTATCTTCGAGCATGGCGCGGGCGGCGGCCAATTTCGACTCCGTAATACGCATTTTTAGTTTGAGCCTATCTTCTCCATCCGTAAAGAAAGTGAAGGTTTCAAAACCATCCAGCGTATCCAGCCCGTCTAATCCGTCCAGACCCTCTAACCCCTCGAGACCATCCAAATTTTTTAGATGCTTCAGGGCCTCAAGTTTCTTTAAACCTTCCAAGCCTCTTAGCGCTTCGAGCTTCTTCAGTCCCTTGAGCCCTTCAAAGTCGTCACTATCGAGGACAAAGACATTTTCGGAATGCTTGGACAGACCCGGCGGCAAAGGCGGCTTTGGCGCGCGGGGGAAGGATTCAAAGTCAAAGTGATTGCCATCTTTATCCAAAAAAGCCAGCTTGCCGTCTGTCATTTTTGACACCCACGCATCGAAGTCCCCTTTCACCCAACTGTCAAAGTCCTCCTCTTTCCATTCTGGAAACTCAGTCTTGGCCCATTTTTTAAAATTGTCCTCTGACAGGAATTTTACATCATCGCCATTATTGATGATAATGCGGCGGCTGACATCTCCTTCTATTTTTTCTTCCATGATATTGGCAACATCCACGCCGTCGATGTCTTCTACATCAATGCGGGTTTTCTTACCAAAGGGACCGATCTTATAGGCTTTTACATCATCGCCATCGACATTGATTTCAAAATGCTCTGAAACTGTTTTCCCGTCTTCGGTATATTTGCGTTTGATGACGGATTTGCCTTGATGCTGGCTATATTTTCCAGCCAGTTCCTCCTCCGGATGCGCATCAGCTTGAATGAGCGGAGCAGATAATGTTGCCGCGCCAATAATCATAACGGCCGCAGCGGTTCGCGATCGCCAACTGGATGTTTTTCTATGTGTTCCCAAGATCATAAGTCTCTCCTTTAAGGGATGGTGTATGGTGAGCGCTAACTGGCTCGGTAGAGGGCTGGCACGCCCGTTATGGTTTTCGGTTATTATGGCCGTTTTGGCCGCATGAATCAGTGTCTCGGCATAGCCCGCCACCGCCTTTTGACTATCCCCCATGGCGGAGAGAACAGTGGCGTCGCAGGCGGCTTCTTGGTCACTGCGAAAATGCTTGGCTGCATAGTGCACGAGAGGGTTCGGCCAGTTAACAGCACGGAACGCAAGCCAGGCCAAAGCGACCCAAACGTCCCCGCGGCGGATATGCATAAACTCATGCAAAAGGGCATAGCGGCGCTGTTCGGGCGAGAAGACGGTCATAAAATTTTCCGGCAAAATGACGACGGGACGAAAGAACCCCGCCACAAGGGGGCCAGCCTTTTCATCTGAAATCCGAACTTGTGGGAGGTGTTTTAAATTGGCCGCGCGCGCGGCGGTCTTAATCACGTGCCGTATATTCAAAGCAGGTTCTGACGCATAGGTCAGGCGGTCCATCAGCGAGGCTTGGCGCACCCAATGATAAAGGAAGAAAAACACCGCTCCAAAAACCCAAAGGGCAAAAAGCGCGGGCAGAATATAGGGCTGGATTTGGCTCATAAGGCTTGGCTGCGTTTGCAGCGCCGCAATAATTTCAGGCGTCAAGGCAATCTCGCTTGGCAGCGCTGGCGCGGGAGTCGGTATTTGGGCTTTGGTGAATTGAGGAAAAATCCGCGGTATCGTCACCTCCGGCATTCCTAATCGAATAAAGGGTAAGAGCCAAAGCGCATAGGCGGCCCTTGCGCCAAACATGCGCGCAAAGGGCCTGCGAATAATAAGCACGAGAATAATCAACGCGCTAACGGCCACGCTCGTCCCGATGACCCAATCCAGCATGGCTACTCCCCTCTTTTCAGCTTTTCGAGCAAAGCTTCCAGCTCTGCAATATCGTCCTGCGAGAGGCCGTCATCTTTCGCCAAATGCATGACCAGCGGCGCAGCCCGCCCCCCGAAAAGGCGATCAGATAGGCGGCGCGTGGCACCGGCCGCATAGCTGTCTTTGGTGATCAAAGGCGCATAGAGATAGCGCCGCCCCTCGGTCGTGGTGGACAAGGCGCCCTTTTCTACCAATCGCGCGAGCAAAGTCTTGATGGTGCGAATGCTCCAATCCTTATGGTTGGCGAGGCCCTCCGCGACTTCGGACGCGCCAAGCGGGTTTTTGGCCCAAAGCACATCCATGACGTCTAGCTCGGATTGTGAAATACGAAATTTTGGGCCTTTCGCCATTTGTGTCGTCTCCTTGTGACTACAATTGTGGTCATACTTTAAGACTACAACTGTGGTCAATACCGAAACTGGCCGCTCTTTCTTAAATTTTAGACATAAAAAATCCCGCTTCTAGAAGCGGGATTTCTCAAACTTAAGTAGTTGCTCTAATTATTCAAAGATGCTGCGTGAGGCATGCCTTCAAAGATTGGATCGAGATATTTGCTGCGATTGCCGCCTTCCCAATTTTGAACATTCTTGATGCAAAAACGTACAACTTCGGGCGCCTTACCGCTGCGCTTGGCGCGGGCTTCAGCGCGTTCAAATGCGCGAATCTCTGAGATGGATGTTGCCGCACCATTGGCACAGGCTGCGATCACGTCTTGCGGTGTGCTGTTCGGCACTTGGATAAATTCAGTGCGGTTATAGGCTTTGTAATTAACGCTAACGCGGTTACCGGATAAGAACTTTACAAAGACCATACGACGATATTCACCATTATCTGAAGGGCCGCTTTCGACCAATAAGACCGGCGATAAATCCCCAAATTGCGCCTCAGCGCTTGGCGCGGCCATTAAAAGCCCGAGGCTGGCGCCTAAAATAGCCCCAGTTCTAACTAAGTGACGTGTCCACATAACACCCTCCAATTCTTCACTTCAATTCCTGCGCCTGATACAGCAAGATTCGCGCCGCCGCATCCGCGAATGACACATTAAATGTCGTTCAAGGCATGAATAAGGCGGGAAATATCCGCCTCAGTTGAGTAAAGATGTGGGGTTACGCGCATGGCGCTACCTCTGATGGAAATATAGATATTTTGATCCGCCAATCTCTGCATGAGGCCCTCAGGAATGCCTTGCGCGAATCTGAGGCCCAGATAATGCGGCGCGCGCAGATTAGCGGCGACAGGGGTAATCTCTTCCTGGCTTAACCCGTCCACGACCATATCAGTCTTATGGCGCAGCGTTTCTGCAATATTGTCTATGCCCCAGTCCAAAATCTGCTCCATCGCCGCATTGGCGCCCATAAGCTGAGAGGCGTTAGACTTCTCGCCCATATCGAAACGGCGGGCCCCGGGTTGGAACTCTGCCCGATATCGCGTGAGGCCCGCAAAATCCTCACTCCCCGCGCGATTGATCCAATTATGCTCCAAGGGCTCCGCGCCATGCCATTTCGGGTCAATATAGAGAAAGCCGAGCGAATACGGCCCCATCAGCCACTTATAGGTTGCGGAAACGGCAAAATCAGGACGAATAGAGGCCATATCAAATGGCTGAGCCCCAAGCGACTGGGTCAAATCCAGTGCCAAAGCCCCGCCGACCTCGTCCAGCGCGGTGCGGATGCGCGCAAGGTCAATCGTGGCGCCGCTGGCCCAATGGGTTTGCGGAATGGCAACAATGGCTGTTTCGCTGTTAATTGCGGTAAGGAGAGCTTGCGTCCAATCATCGTCCTTGGGTGATGGAACAATCATGAGCCTACCGCCCTGGCGCCTGATTTTATCCTGCCATGGATAGATATTAGAGGGAAACTGATCCTCTAAAACAATAACCGACTTTCCGGCCGCAATAGGCAACGCATTCGCCGCAATTTGCAGCCCATAACTCGCCGAGGGTACAATCGCGATATTATCCCCCTGCGTGCCATAAATCTGCGCCGCTAGCTCCCGCCCGCGCTCAACAGGGGTGAAGAAGTCCTGCGCCGTGTACGTCCAGGGACGAATCTTTCCGCTCATCCCGGCCTCCATCGCCTTTACCACACGATGCATCAGGGGACTCATATAGGCGTTATTCAAATAAGAGATATCTTCGGGAATATCGAAGAGATGTTTTTGGGACTCAATAATCATACAGCCTTCTTAACCCCTTCTTCTGTTTTGGCTAGCGATGTGTCCAAACGCAATCTGGCCCGAGAATTGCACCCTCCATTATCGTTAGCAAATGTGAGGTGCTTTATGAAAACGGATGCACAAGCCCGGCTGTATGACGAAGACAGCGTCTTTAATCGCTTATTCGCCGAGGATAAGCCCCCATCTCAACCTGGCCAAGGTGACCGCTTACGCGATATTTTTTCAGGCGCGAAGACAACCGAAAAATCCATCGCGGTGGAGGACTTCTTACCGCGATATTAGAACATTGCGTTTCAATATAAATTGATATATTATAACACGTAATGAAATCTAGCGCACTATACTTCACCCTTGGGGCGACTTTCCTATTTTTCGCATTGATTCAGTTTTCGACACCTAAACCGTGGGCAGAAAATTACCCCGAAACGGGCACTTGCGAGCGGGTTGATGATAGCACAGTTCGGCTTTCCGGCCCGATTGACGATACCATGCGCGACTGTGCGCTTGCTCAGCTAACCTCAAAGATTAAAACGATCATCGTCACCACTAAAGGCGGCGAAGTCTATGCGGGCCGCGCCATTGGCTATAAAATTGGCGAGCACCCGCGACATCTCATTATTGACCAAATGTGTATGTCATCCTGCGGAAATTACTTTGTCCCTGCCGCGGCAAAGCTCACGCTTTTGCCTCGCTCCGTGATTGGGCTTCATGGCTCACCCGACCCTCATATGCTCTCTAATGTAGATATGGAGCAGCACATGGCTAGCATGGTTGAAAATGGCGATACAGCCTCAGAAGGCGTCGCCCGAATCCTCAAACGTAAAAGAGACAGACGCGACAAACAGCTGACTGAGGAAGCGCGGTTCGCCGCCCATTTCAATGTCCCCAAAGGCTGGCGGCATTACCGCGAAGCGGGCGACGCAGATGATGGGTGGCGGCGACATTTCACGGCAGGCAGCGATGCAGGCGTGACGCCCGATAAATTCATGATTGTCGAGGAACCGATGCTAAAGTCATGCCTCCCGCGGGTACAGAGTGATGATTACCAATCTGAATTAGACCGCACCGTCTTTGAGGACCGGAATCACTGGGCCAGATTAGAAGAGACCATGGGCGCATATCGAAGCCATGGCTTAATCTGCACCAACACCAACGCACAGGGCTGATAGCGATCACATTTATATGATAGAGCGACTTAAAAAAATGATTGCTTACTTCTACATTTCGACTATCGTCGAATTATGGAATCATCTATTGCTGTTCGCCGTCTATCCGCCCTCGCCCAAACCTCTCGGTTGTCGGTCTTTCGACTATTGGTAAAAGCCGGAACGACAGGCTTGGCCGCCGGCGATATTGCAAAAACGCTTGGCATACCGGCCAACACACTCTCCACTCAACTTAATATTCTCTCAGTTGCGGGCCTAATCACGAGCCGGCGCGAAGGTCGGAACGTTATCTATTCCGCAGAGTTTGAGGCTATGGGCGAGCTGATGGTCTATCTTGTTGAGGATTGTTGCCAGGGGCATGAGAGTGTGTGTCAACCCTTGGCCGATGCCACTGACCGTGTGGCGGCGTGTTATTAAAGGTCAGTCATGGGAATTTTTGAACGATATCTAACCCTCTGGGTCGCGCTGTGCATCATAGCCGGCCTTGCATTGGGACAGCTATTCCCGCCTGCCTTTGCCGCACTCGCGGGGCTGGAATATGCAAATGTAAATTTGCCAGTCGCAATCCTTATCTGGGCGATGATTTGGCCCATGATGATAGGCGTTGATATTGCGAGCCTAAGGCGCGTGGGTGATGCCCCAAAAGGGTTGGCGATTACCCTGATTGTGAATTGGTTCATCAAGCCTTTCACAATGGCAGCGCTAGGTGTTTTATTCTTCAAACATATCTTTGCGGGTCTCATCCCGCCTAGCGACGCAGAGGGCTATCTCGCCGGATTGATATTACTGGGCGCGGCGCCATGTACCGCCATGGTTTTTGTGTGGTCTCAACTGACCAAGGGCGACCCCAATTATACGCTTGCACAAGTCACGGTAAATGACAGCATCATGGTTTTCGCCTTTGCGCCCATAGTCGCCTTCTTGCTGGGCGTGACAGACATTGTCGTGCCTTGGGAGACGCTTCTGGTCTCTGTCATTCTCTACGTACTTATCCCGCTGGCCGCTGGCCTAGTGGCCCGCAACCTCTTAATCCGAAAAGGGGGCGAGGCCAGCGTCGATGGATTTGTTGCGCGGGTTAAGCCGGTCTCCATTTTGGCACTTCTGGCCACTGTAATTTTGCTCTTTGGCTTTCAAGGAGATGTCATCTTACAAAAGCCGCTCATCATTGCCCTTATCGCTGTACCCATCCTCATCCAATCTTACGCTATTTTTGCCCTCGCCTATGGCGCGGCTTGGCTGTGGAAAGTTCCGCATAAAATCGCGGCTCCCTGCGCCATGATTGGAACCTCTAACTTTTTCGAACTTGCTGTCGCCGTTGCCATTAGTCTTTTTGGCCTGAATTCCGGCGCGGCGCTGGCCACCGTGGTTGGCGTTTTAGTCGAAGTCCCAGTGATGCTATCCCTTGTCGCCTTTGCCAATCGCACACGCGGTAAATTCGCGTAAACCCGCTTAGCTCGCGCAGGCTAAGCGCCAAGCACACCGCAATAAAGACTGGACATCGACGCTTTTCCTTTTAAGGGGACGCCAATTCTTCTATTGAGGTGAATATGAGTACCGATATTACCCAAAGCGCTGAGCATCCGGCCGATCAGTTGATTGATAACCCAAGTGTTGGGTTTGTCTCGCTGGGCTGTCCTAAGGCTATGGTGGACTCGGAGCGCATCATCACACTGCTCCGCGCAGATGGATATCGCATTGGCAAGACCTATGATGATAGTGATGTGATTATCGTCAATACTTGCGGGTTCCTCAACTCTGCCAAATCGGACAGCCTGTCTGCGATTGATGAAGCGCTGCTCGAGAATGGCCGCGTGATTGTGACGGGCTGTATGGGTAATGATCCCATCATTAAGGAAAAGCACCCCAAAGTCCTCTCCGTGACGGGGCCGCAGCAATATGATGATGTGGTCGCCGCCGTGCGCAAAGCCGCGCCGATGGTGGAGAATAAATTTACCGACCTCATCCCCTATGAGCGCTCCCGCATTACGCCCAAACATTATGCCTATTTGAAGATTTCGGAAGGGTGCAACAATAAATGCACCTTCTGTATTATCCCTGATCTGCGCGGGAAGCTGGATTCGATGAACATCGCGCGGGTTATGCGCGATGCAGAGAAGCTCGTCGAATCGGGCGTCAAAGAACTTATCGTCATCAGCCAAGACACCTCGGCTTACGGCCTCGATATCGGCTATGAAACAGGCACATGGCGCGGCGAGGAGTATAAATCCAATCTTTATGACCTAACCCGCGCGCTCGGTAAGCTCGGCGTCTGGGTGCGGATGCAATATGTTTATCCCTACCCCCATGTTGATAAAATCATCGAGATGATGGCCGATAAAGAGAGCGGCGTGCTGCCCTATATTGACGTGCCCTTCCAACATGCCAGCCCCGCTGTGCTAAAACGTATGCGCCGCCCGGCCAATCAGCATAAATTAATGGAGCGGATTAAGGCGTGGCGCGAGATTTGCCCCGAGCTGACGATTCGCTCGACCTTTATCGTTGGTTTCCCCGGCGAGACGGATGAAGACTTTGAGATTTTGCTGCAATTCCTACGCGATGCCAAGCTCGCCAGAGTCGGCGCGTTCAAATATGAGAATGTTGACGGCGCGCAGGCCCATGATTTCGAAGACCAAGTCCCGCAAGACGTCATTGATGCGCGCTACAACGCCTTTATGGAATGCCAGCAAGAGGTCAGCGCCGAGCTGATGAAATCTAAAATCGGCACGATGCAGGACGTTATCATTGACGAGGTTGACGAAGACGGCGCCTTTGGCCGCTCCATGGCCGATGCCCCCGATATTGATGGCTGTGTCTTCCTAAACGGCGATACAGAGGTCAAAATCGGCGATATTGTCACGGTGAGAATCGAAGAGACGGACGAATACGATATGTGGGGTATTCGTCCGTAATATCGGCTTCTTTTATGCGAAAATTTGTCAAAAAAGACTCTTATTTCATTGATATTGTCGTGGATGCGCGTTATGTGCCGCCCTTCGTGAATAATTCGATTGACTTTGGACCGCCAAATCCATAGTTGAGCGCAAAATTTAAGACGTAGAAGATTTGATATGCCTACTATTCAACAGCTTATCCGTAAGCCACGCCAGCCTAAAAAACGCGGCGCGAAAAATCCGGCTCTACAGGCTAACCCGCAAAAGCGTGGTGTGTGTACACGGGTTTACACGACGACGCCGCGTAAGCCGAACTCAGCCCTGCGTAAGGTGGCACGTGTTCGCTTAACAAATGGCCACACAGTCGCAAGCTACATCCCAGGTGAAGGCCATAACCTACAAGAGCATAGTGTTGTTCTCGTGCGCGGCGGCGGTCCTCGTGACCTTCCAGGTGTTCGTTACACCGTTGTTCGCGGTAGCCTTGACGCACAGCCTGTTAAAGATCGTAAGACGAAGCGGTCTAAATATGGTGCTAAGCGTCCTAAGTAAGCGACGCCTACATTTAAAGAATAAAGAGCCCTCGCATTGCGGGGGCTTTTTTATTTGGATATCTATGCAATGTCATTCCGACCTCGTATTTGCGAAGCAAATACAGACGGAACCGATACCTGAGGCTCTCAGCCAAATACCAAATCATCGTTAGACGTCAGTGTCAGGCATGGGTACCGGGCGTCCCTTCGGGCCGTGTCGGTATGACATGTATTGGGAAACATCAAAACATCTCAGCGCGCAGAGGCCTGAAGTAACCGCCCTATGCCGCGCACAAACAATAACACTACAGTCTTCGCTGCGCTCAAACGGTTATTATTTGTGGTAAGTGGTGCGGGTGAGAGGACTTGAACCTCCACATCTTGCGATACTAGAACCTAAATCTAGCGCGTCTACCAATTTCGCCACACCCGCACAGGTATGTTTGGTGAGCGGCATATGCTTTGCTTTGAGAAAAAAATCAAGCGCCGAAATGAAGAAAATTCTCAGCTTTTTTTAGCGCTCATCGGAACTTTCGCAAGAGACCACCCCGCTGCAATTAGGCCTGATATAATATTCGCGCCTGCCATGCCGAAGAATGCGCCTCTGAGGCCATCAATTTGCACCCCGATATAGATGAAACCCACATAAAGAATGAGCGAGCGGATAAGGGTATATACAAGACCATATATGGGACGGCCCAGAGCATTGAGCCCCGCCGCGCTGATAAAAACAAACCCATAGGCAAAGATGGTAATGGGCACGATGTAGAAATACGGAATAGTCTTGGCGACCACTTCGGCATCTTTGGAAAAAATACTCGCAATTTGCGGCGCAAAGAGCGCAAGGATGATGGCCATTAGCGTACTCCAGATGATGCATATCCAATAGCAGAAGACGAATGTGGACCTCACCCGGTCTGTTAGGCCTGCTCCGCCATTTTGTCCTGTGATGGCGCCTATACAGGCTGAGAGCGCGTATAGGAGCCCTACAGAGATAAGCTCGGCCCTGCTAGCCACGGTAAAGGCCGCAACGTCCACAGTTGAGAGGCCTCGTGCCACGATGGTGACAGCAATAGCAGCCGACATAGGCACGATAATGTTCGTGCCTGCCGCGGGAATGCCGACACTGCCAATAACGCCCCAAGCTCGCTTAATCGTGCTGACGGTCATGTCTGTGAATGAGATGGCCTTGCGGTGGAACAGGACAATCGAAAAGCCAAATATGGCAGCAATCGTATTGCCGGTGAGCGTCGCAAGCGCAGCCCCTTGCACCTCCATGCGCGGGAAAGGCCCCCATCCGAAAATCAAAAAAGGGTCCAAGACGATATTGATGAGCGCGCCCAATATCATAATGGAACTCGGCAGAGCAGCCTCGCCGCCTGCCCGCAATATATTGTTACTCATCATAGCCACGGAAACGATAACGAGGCCCGGAAACGATATCAGCGCGTAGTCCCGCGCCATTGCCTTTATTTCGCCTTCAGCGCCCATCATGGATAAAACGTAGGGCAAAGCCGCCAGCATAGCGAGTACAAGCCCGGTCATCACCGTAAGCCCCATTAGGATAGCGGCAGCGCCATGACGCCGAGAGCGCTCTGTATCGCCCTGCCCCAAGGCTCGAGAGATAGCGGACATTGTGCCCGCCCCCAGACCGATATTGGCGCTATTACCCAAGAAGGTCAGGGGGAAAGCAAAGCCCACGGCCGCTAGCGCCATAACGCCCAGATTCGGCCGCGCCGCGTCGGTCAGCCGTCCCAGATAAATTGTATCAACGATGCCCGTTGAAATCAGAGCAATGACAGCAATCGAAAAAGGGCCCAACATGCGCAAGACATGGCTGGAGACTTTTCCTTCTGTTAGATTAACTTTAGCCCCTTTTGCCACTAATCCTCACGGTGTGACGGCGCAAAGGCCGCGAGTGTTGCCATCTGAACAATCTCGGACGCTGTCGCGCCAAGTGAACAGATTTGAACCGGCTTTTCGAGGCCTGTTAGGAATGGCCCCAGCACCGTTGCCCCGCCGACTGAATCGAGCAGCTTTGTGGAGATTGAGGCTGAATGAATAGCCGGCATAACCAGGACATTTGCGGCGCCTGTCAATCGCGAAAACGGGTAGGTCAATGTATGCAGCGGGTCGAGCGCCACATCCGCGGCAATATCCCCCTCATATTCGAAATCAGTCTCGCGCTCGTCCAGAATTTCCACGGCGCGGCGAACTTTTTCCATGCGTTCTCCAACGGGATTTCCAAAGGTCGAGTAAGACAGAAACGCCACGCGCGGATCAAATCCAAATTGACGCGCAAATCCGGCTGTTGTTTCCGCAATATCTGCCAAATCTTCAGCGGTTGGGAGCTCTGTGATATTCGTATCCGCGATGAAAAGCGTATTGCTTTTATTCACGACAACAGAGACGCCCATTGTACGCTCTTCCTCGACATGTTTTAGGACAAGCTTCACATCCCGCAGGGCAATATCATAGCTCCGCGTTACGCCCGTCACCATGCCATCTGCGAGGCCGTGATGCAGCATCAGGGCAGAGAATACGTTACGGTCATTATTCACCAGACGCTGGGCATCCCGGCGCAAAAAGCCTTTACGTTGCAAGCGCCCATAAAGATATTCCGTGAACTCAGCATTGCGGTCAAAGAGGCGCGCATTGAGAACCGTAAAATTCTCCGGCTTTTCAACACCTAAGAGCTTCATATTATCGTAAATAGGTTTTTCCCGTCCAACAAGAATGGCCTTCCCTAAGCCGCGCTGTTGGTAAGCTTGCGCCGCGCGGATAACCGCTGGTTCCTCGCCTTCTGCGAAGATAATTGTTTTGGGGTTTTGAACAACGGAACTTGTAATCCCTTGCAAAATAGCTGCGGTCGGATCCTGACGACGCGCCAGTGACTTTTTATACGCCTCCATATCCTCAATCGGCTTACGGGCAACGCCAGTATCCATGGCGGCTTGCGCCACATATGGCGGAATTTCAGAAATTAGGCGCGGGTCAAAAGGCGCTGGAATAATATATTCCGGGCCATATTTAGGGCGCTGCCCATGATAAGCGGCCGCCACCTCTTCGGGTACGTCTTGACGTGCCAAATCAGCCAAAGCCCGCGCACAGGCCAGCTTCATTTCTTCATTTACATTACGCGCGCGCACATCGAGCGCGCCCCGAAAGATATAAGGAAAGCCGAGCACATTATTGACTTGGTTGGCATAGTCGGAACGGCCCGTCGCGATAATGGCATCGCTACGCGCTTCTTTGATCTCTTCTGGCGTAATTTCTGGGTCGGGATTTGCCATGGCGAAAATGATTGGATTTTTGGCCATCGACTTGACCATGTCTTGGGTCACGATGCCAGCAACGGAGAGACCGAGGAAGACGTCCGCGCCGACCATAGCTTCTTCAAGGGTACGCATATCTGTATCGACCGCATGAGGCGCTTTCCACTGATCCATATATTCCTTGCGGCCCTGATAGACGACGCCCCGGCTATCCAAGACAATCGCGTTCTCATGCTTAACGCCAAGGCTTTTTATCAGCCCCAATACGGAGAGACCCGCCGCCCCCGCCCCCGAAAGTACAACTTTCATATCCTCAAATTTGCGGCCCGTCAGATGAGCAGCATTGATAAGGCCCGCTGTCGCGATAATCGCTGTGCCGTGTTGGTCATCATGGAAAACGGGAATGTCTAGCTTATCGCGGAGTTCCTGCTCGATGATAAAGCATTCAGGCGAGCCAATATCCTCAAGGTTTATGCCGCCAAATGTATTGCCGAAACGCTGCACACATTCGATGAACTTTTGCGCGTCTTCTTCTTCGACTTCGATATCGAAACTGTCGATATCGGCGAAGCGCTTAAAAAGGACTGACTTTCCTTCCATCACAGGTTTGGAAGCCATAGCGCCCAAATTTCCGAGCCCCAAAATTGCCGTGCCGTTCGAGATGACAGCCACCATATTGCCTTTAGATGTGTAATCATAAGCAAGGTCAGGATCTTTGGCGATTTCTTCGACAGGTACTGCCACACCAGGCGAATAGGCCAAGGATAAGTCGCGCTGAGTGGCCATGGGCTTTGTTGGTAAAAGAGCCAATTTCCCCGGAGTTGGATAGGCATGGAAATCCAAAGCCTGCTGATCCGTAATATAGGGCTTTTTGGGGGGACGAACTTCAAGTTTAGCCACGTGGCACTCCTCAATTTTGAATCACGCCTCTTTAACCGCTTAAAACTTAGCTTCATAGAGCTAATGGTGCCGCATAGGGGAAAATCATTCCCTTAAAACTGATGAATTTTTAATCACGGCATATGTAAGAAGCATAAAAAAAGTGCAAAAATTGGCCTCCCCCCGACAAAGCCATAATTAGCAAGCCCAAGACTCGACTCCGCGCCTTGGCTCAAACATGAAACCTCCCAAGCAGTTCTATGCGTGAAATTAGGCTCAATGGAGGAACACATGAAGAAGATTGAAGCTATCATTAAACCATTCAAACTCGACGAAGTTAAAGAGGCGCTTCAGGGCGTTGGACTTCAGGGCATGACAGTTGTCGAAGCTAAAGGGTTCGGCCGCCAAAAAGGTCATACCGAGCTTTACCGCGGCGCAGAGTATGTCGTCGACTTTCTACCTAAGCTAAAGCTTGAGCTTGTTGTTGCTGACGACCAAGTTGAAGGCGCTCTCGAAGCCATTCAAACAGCCGCAAAAACAGGCAAAATCGGCGACGGTAAAATCTTCGTCTCCGATGTATCACAAGCTATTCGTATTCGTACCGGCGAGTCCGGCGACGCAGCACTTTAATCTAAGCAACAATCTACTCATCTAGGGAAAGGACAGAGTAATGTCAGAGAAACTCCTCAAAAAAATTAAGGACGAGAATATCAAATTCGTCGACCTTCGCTTCACGGACCCCAAAGGGAAAATGCAGCACGTCACCTTCCACAGTGACCTTGTCGACGAAGACCTCTTTAAAGACGGTACCATGTTTGATGGATCATCCATCTCAGGCTGGAAAGATATCAATGAGTCAGACATGGTTCTGCTTCCCGATGCCGATACCGCGAAAATGGACCCCTTCTTTCAGCAAGATACCTTAGCTGTTTTCTGTGACATTCTCGAACCTGATACAGGCGAAGCTTATAACCGCGACCCACGCGGCACAGCCAAAGCAGCGGAAGCCTATATGCGTTCAGCCAAAGTAGGCGATGATGTTTTCTTTGGTCCGGAAGCTGAGTTTTTCGTTTTTGATGATGTCCGCTGGGATACGAGTAAGAACAAAACGGGCTATGAGATTGATTCAAGCGAATTGCCAGAAAACACAGGTACAATGTATCAAGGCGGCAATATGGGCCACCGCCCAGGACCAAAGGGTGGTTATTTCCCTGTCCCGCCTGTCGATAGCCTACAGGATATGCGTAGCGAAATGCTTTCCGTCATGGAAGAGCTTGGCCTACGCCCTGAAAAGCATCACCATGAAGTGGCCCCAGCGCAGCATGAGCTCGGCATGAAGTTTGATACGCTCCTACAAATGGGCGACAACATGCAGCTATATAAATATATCGTCCATAATGTTGCCCATGCCTACGGCAAAACGGCGACATTTATGCCAAAGCCGATGTGGAATGACAACGGCACAGGCATGCACGTTCACATGTCTATCTGGAAAGACGGCAAGCCGACTTTCGCAGGCGACGAATATGCAGGTCTGTCTAAGTCATGCCTCCACTATATTGGCGGCATCATTAAGCACTCAAAAGCGATTAACGCCTTCTCTAACGCTTCAACAAACTCTTATAAGCGTCTGGTTCCGGGCTTCGAAGCGCCTGTTATGCTCGCTTATTCAAGCCGTAACCGTTCTGCCTCTATCCGTATTCCATGGACAGCATCGCGCAATGGTAAGCGTCTTGAAGTGCGTTATCCGGATCCAGCGGGTAACCCATACCTCACATACACAGCCCTTCTTATGGCGGGTCTTGACGGTATCAAAAACAAAATCGATCCGGGCGATGCTATGGATATGGACCTTTACGAATTGTCTGCTGAAGAAGCAAAAGACATTCCACAGGTTTGTGGTTCGCTTCGCGAGGCTCTCGAGTCTCTTGACGCAGACCGCGACTTCTTGAAAGCTGGCGGCGTCTTTGATGATGACCAAATCGACGCTTACATCGACCTAAAAATGGAAGAAGTACACCGCGTTGCGATGCATCCGAATCCAGTTGAGTTTGATTTGTATTACAAGTGCTAGTCACCTAACGACAGACACAAGAAAAGCCGCCCTTCGAGGCGGCTTTTTTATTGGATAAATCATAAAATCTAACCGTGCTTTCCGCGAAAATCTCACTTAAGACCGCCCCATGAACTTCAAAGACTTCACACTTCTATTTACCGTTTGTTTTGTCTGGGGGCTTAACATCGTTATCACGCGTTGGGTCGTGTTTGACGCCGCTGTTCCGCCGCTCTTTTTCGCGGCCGTACGGTTCTTGGGCGTAGCCCTGCTCCTCATCCCCTTTCTTCGGCCTATCCCCAAAGACTTGAAAACCTTATTTCTCATTTCATTCTTTATTGGGGCGGGACATTTTGCCCTTCTTTTCGTCGGCCTTGCTAATGCCGAAGCTTCAGCTGCCTCAATTGTGACCCAACTCGGCGTGCCATTTGCGACCCTCATGAGTATGGCCTTTCTAGGCGAGACGGTGGGATGGCGGCGCGGCCTTGGGATTATGCTCGCCTTTGCAGGTGTTTTGCTCATCGCCGTGGACCCCGAGAGCTTCACCGTCAGCTTCGGGCTGCTCTATATCGCGGCCGCCGCTTTTATCGCCTCTATCGGCGGGATTTTGATGAAGCGCATGACGCCCATTACGGCGCTCCAGATGCAGGCCTGGATTGGGCTGTTTTCTTTCGCGCCGCTTTTTGTGATTTCAGCCTTTTTAGAACAAGGCCAGTGGGAAAGCTTTATGGCGGGCAGCTGGGCCGTTTGGGCGGCGACAGTCTTCGCCGTCATAGGGGTCGCGATTTTCGGCCACGGTGCCTTTTATCACCTCATCAAAAAATACGATGTGTCCCTGCTCTCCCCCCTCACCCTCATGACTCCGATATGGGGCGTCATCCTCAGTATCATTCTACTCAATGAGCCGATAACGGGGA
>JAHDCL010000025.1 GCA_020629875.1 Hellea sp. | reverse complement strand
GGAAATATCCGAGCTGTATCTTGCGTGGCGATAATAGCCAAGGTGAGTTCTATTCCATCGCTATTACCAATGGTCATCAGCAGGCCGATACGGGCACCAAGATGATCCATTTGGGCAAAAATACCAAATCGCGCGTAATTTCCAAAGGTATTAGCGCAGGTAAGTCCAATTCGACCTATCGCGGCCTTGTCAGCGCCCATAAAAAGGCGACAGGCGCACGGAACTTTACGCAATGCGATAGTCTTCTGATTGGCGATCAATGCGGCGCCCATACTGTGCCCTATATCGAAAGCAATACGCCCACAGCTCAATTTGAGCATGAGGCGACAACGAGTAAGCTCTCTGATGATCAGCTCTTTTATTGTCGCCAGCGCGGATTGTCTGAAGAAGACGCGGTGGCGCTGCTCGTCAATGGTTTTTGCCGCGATGTGCTCCAAGAGCTCCCGATGGAATTTGCGGTTGAAGCGCAAAAACTCGTCGCGATTTCCCTTGAGGGGAGTGTGGGGTGATACGTCTTTTGACCATTATAAGCGCAGCGGCTCTGGTCACGGCTTGCGGAGCAAAGAAAGCTGACTTGCCGTCAACCTCCGATGCTGCTGACATCATTCATGCGGATGCGCCATCAACACCCATGCCGCCAAAATCACTGACACTCGAGGATATCGATTTTAACGATTACTCGAAAGGCCTCGCAAAGTTCACAGGGCTTAAGGAAGGGCAATCACGCGGCGAGGCCGTAGATAATGTGCGTCTTTATTTTGCGCCAGAGCAAGGCAGTCAAATCATCTCAACCTCGCAATCAACATTTGAGCGGGATGATGGCGCTGTCCTTATTTTCGGCGCAAGGGGCTTGCCAGATGACACGGTGAAGGCTGAAGAAATATTTCTAATCCTGAGTGGCGAAAAGGGATCGCAAACGCTTGCGGCTTTCGGCTCGCGCATAAAATGCCATCGGGGCAAAAATACTACGGAGTGGCAGACCGATCTCTGTCCCTAACTTTATATTCAACTAAGGAGGCCAAATTGGCTAAAAAACCTACACGTAAATTTATCTCACTCTCCGAAGGGGAGAAGACTTATTCAATGTCCCGCGCCGTGGTGCAGGGCGATTGGTGCTTTGTTTCTGGTACTGTGGGCTATAACTATGCGACAGGCGAATTACCTGAAAGCGCGGCTCAACAAACACAAAACACATTCACCAATATCATGGCGGCTTTGAAGCAAGCAGAGTTTGAACTCGGCCATACAATTCGCGTGCAATATACGGTCTCTGATCGGAAATACATCAAAGAGGTTTTGCCCGTCATTAAAAAGCATTTCGGTAATATCTTGCCCGCCGCAACAATGGTGATTGCTGATTTGGTTGATGAGAAAATGAAAGTCGAAATCGAGGTGACTTGTTTCAAAGGATAACAAACTAGCTTTGTCATCCCCGCGAAGGCGGGGACCTCCCCTCAAGCATTGCATGCAGAGTTAGGTCCCGCATCTACGCCGCAAGCGGCTTGTACGGGATGACAGTTTTAGAAAGATATATGACAACAAAAATAAACATAAATGAGAAGTTCTCGAAATTCAGTGAACACTGGCGACCTAAAATCGTTGCTGAGCTGAACGGACAAGAATTCAAACTCGCCAAGATAAAGGGTGAATATCCCTTCCACGCCCATGAGGGCGAGGATGAGATGTTCTTCTGTTGGAAAGGCGAATTCACACTCGATTATGAAAATGGCGAGAGTGTCCACGTTAAAGAGGGCGAAGCTATTGTCGTGCCCAAAGGCGTCGTTCATCGTCCTCGCGCAGAAGAGGAATGTCATATCTTCTTGATAGAACCGCAGGGCGTGAAGAATAATGGCAATTCCGAAGTCGAGGCGAAATATGATGCGCCGATGGGGGAGTGGGTCTAGGTATGACTGAAACCGTCACAATGTATCGGCCTGTGGGCAAGAATGAACTTAAGCTCATTGAGGATAGTGGCTTTACGGCGTATCCACCACGCTTGCCAGATCAACCAATATTCTACCCGGTATTGAATGAGGGTTATGCGCGTCAAATTGCGAAAGATTGGAATTCACGGATTAACGACGACAAAGAAGGCTATGTAACCCGCTTTGCTGTTAAAAAATCCGTTGCAGACAAGTATCAGCCCGAAGTTGTTGGGGCTAAGGAACATGAAGAGATATGGGTGCCTGCGGAGGAGTTAGAAGCTTTTAATGCGGCCATCGTTGGAAAAATAGAAGTCATCGTGAAATATGCTCACGACGAGCTTATTTGGGAAAAATAATGCTAAAAATAAATAACCTCTCTGCCACTGTTGATGATGGCAATAAAACTATTCTTGAGGCGCTGTCTCTCGAAGTGCCTGCGGGTGAAGTGCATGCGATTATGGGGCCGAATGGCGCGGGTAAATCGACTCTCTCTTATGTCTTGACGGGGCGTGATGGCTATGATGTCACGAGCGGTGATGTCACGCTGGATGGCGATGATTTGCTTGAGATGGACCCAGAAGAACGCGCCGCCAAAGGCATGTTTTTGTCCTTCCAATATCCGTTGGAAATTCCCGGTGTGCCGACCATGACATTCCTAAAAACGGCGCTCAACGCGCAGCGCCGCGCTCGCGGTGAAGAGGAAATGGCCGCGCCTGAGTTTCTCAAAAAAGCGCGCGCTTTGGCCAAAGAGCTTAAGATGAAACCTGAAATGCTCAAACGTCCGCTCAATGTCGGCTTTTCGGGCGGCGAGAAGAAGCGCATGGAAATCTTCCAAATGATGATGCTCGAGCCGCGCTTTATCCTTATGGACGAGACGGATTCTGGGCTGGATGTTGATGCGCTGCGTATTGTGGCGGATGGCGTGAATAAGCTCCGCTCACCTGATCGCGGCATGCTCATCATCACCCATTATCAACGTCTGCTCGATTACATCGTACCGGACCGCGTGCATGTTCTCTCTGGCGGTAAAATTGCGGCCAGTGGCGATGCTGACTTTGCAAAAAAGCTCGAAGCGGAAGGCTATGACGCATATGCCGCTTAAGCTGGAAAATCTTCCCACCCGCCGTGATGAGGCGTGGAAATGGACGGATGTACGTGGCCGCGTCAGCGAGACGTCTGCGGGCCTCTCTGTGGCTGGCCTGCCTAAGTTCACATTGCCCGATGGCATCACGGTGTCCGAGGTCGAGACCGATGATCTTGATACCGATAGCGCCATGGCAAAACTGGCCCGCAATTTTGGCGGTAAGGTCTGGGCGGTTTCCGTTCCAGAAGGGTTTAGCTCTGACACGCCGCTCATCATTGAAGGCCTTAATCGCGGGCATATCCGCATCCGTATTGATATTGCCAAGGGCGCGAGCCTGTCTGTGATTGAACATCATGCAGGCGATGCCGGCGGCTTCGTCAATGTCGATATGACAGTCACGCTTAAGGCTGAGGCTAAATTTGACCGCACCATCGTTCATAACGACCCAGCTGATTGCGTTCGTATCGCAACCGCCCATATCACGGCATGGAATGACGCGGCTGTTACGCAACATGCGCTCTCATTCGGAGGCGCTCTATCACGGATTGAAACGCGCCTTGCCGGGATGGGTAAACATATCGAAGCCACGCTCAATGGCGCTTACTTGCTCGACGATAAACGCCATTGCGATATGACGAGCTATATTGATTTGGCTGTGCCGGATTGCACCATTCGCCAAGCTGTCAAAGGCGTGGTGACGGATAAATCACGCGGCGTCTTTCAAGGTAAATTCCACGTCCGCCGCCCCGCGCAGCACACAGATGCTGAGATGCGCCATGACGCGCTGATGCTCTCGGACACGTCCGAAATCCGCTCCAAGCCTGAGCTTGAGATTTATGCCGATGATGTGGCTTGTGCGCATGGCAATACGATTGGGCAACTTGATGAAAGCGCGCTCTTTTACATGCGCCAACGCGGCATCCCGCTGGCCGAGGCGAGGGCGCTCCTCACCGAAGCCTTCGTCGCTGACGTCTTTGATGATTTGGATGATGAGGATTTGCGGGAGAGCTTGCTAGGCAAAATCCGTGAGTGGCTAAAGGAAGGCTGATGGCGCCTGTTGCTTTCATAAGGTTGATGTTAGTCGGAATCATGCTCATTGTGTTGGTGCCTGTCATAGACAAGGCACGAGCAAAAAAAGTCCCTGTTTGGGCGGCTATAATTGGGTTTCTTTTGGTGATAGTTTTTTTCTGGTTCGCGTTTGGATATATTGGGGGGCTTTATGTTTAACGAGGCCATGACATCTTCAAACTTTGCCATTTTAATTCTCGTCGCGACGATTTCTTTTTTCGTAGCTTCCCTGTTTGCGAGGCGAAGTGATAATCCGCAAGCTAGGCGACTGGTGACCGCGATGCGGTTCGTGGTTTTGGCGCTGGTCGTAGTATATTTTTATCTCAGGATAAAAATGTGATGTCTCGTAACTTTGAAAACAATATCGAATTTTCGGGAGCGCGTTAATGTTCAAAGCCGCTATTATATTCTGCCTCGGCATAGCATTGTTCCTGTTTGGGGTTCTTAAGAGCCGTCTAAACTCGGATTACCGACCTTATAAGACCCTCACATTCGTTGGGGTGGGGATTATGGGATTGGCGTTGATAAAAATTCTGCTGGAAATTTTCTAATGTTCAATATCGACAACATACGCGCTCAGTTCCCCATTCTCTCGCGAGAGATAAATGGCAAGCCTTTGGCCTATCTGGATAACGCTGCTTCGGCGCAAAAACCGCAGGCTGTGATTGACGCTATCGCGGGGCAGATGAGTACGAGCTTTGCCAATGTGCATCGCGGGCTGCACACCATGGCGAATGAGACGACGGAAGCTTTCGAAGATGCGCGGGCGAAAGTGGCAAGCTTCCTCGGCGCGCCAAAGCCTGACAATATCGTCTTCACCAAGGGCGCGACCGAAGCGCTAAACCTTGCCGCCCATGGCCTCGCGGGAGAGATAAAAGCAGGCGATGAAATCATCATTTCCCAAATGGAGCATCACTCTAATATCGTGCCGTGGCATTTCCTGCGGGAGCGTTATGGCGCCGTGCTGAAATTCATTCCTGTGACAGAGCAGGGCGAGCTGGATTTGGCGGCCTATAAAGCCATGCTCGGCCCCAAGACGAAAATAGTCTCCATCGTCCATATGTCCAATGTGCTCGGCACGGTAAACCCTGTCAAAGAAATGGGCGAGTGGGCCCATGCGGCGGGCGCGATATTTGTCGTCGATGGCACACAGGCGGCTGTCCATATGCCGATTGATGTTGTCGATATAGACGCCGATTTATTCTGTATGACAGGGCATAAACTTTACGGTCCGACAGGTATTGGCGCGCTTTACGGCAAGACAGAAATGCTCGAACGCATGCAGCCCTTTAATGGCGGCGGCGAGATGATCGAAGATGTCTTTGAAGACCGCGTGACCTATAATGACCCGCCCCATAAGTTTGAGGCAGGAACCCCGCCCATCATCCAAGCCATAGGCCTTGGCGCGGCGATTGATTGGTATACGCAATTCGACCCTGCTGATGTACACCAACACGAAATGGCGGTTTATTACCATGCGCTGGACGGGCTTCGCTCTATTAATAGCTTTCGCCTGATTGGCGATGCCAAGGAGAAGGGCTCTGTTTTGGCCTTTAACCTCGAAGGCGCCCATGCCCATGACGTAGCGCAAATTCTCGATAAATACGGGATTGCCGTACGGGCAGGGCAGCACTGTACACAGCCGCTTATGACCAAGCTAGGAATTCATTCCACTGCGCGGGCGAGCTTTGGTATTTATAACACTTTGGATGAGGCTGACCGCCTGATTGAAGGTGTGAAGAAGGCCGCTACTTTTTTATCTTAAATGTGATACTATATAATAGAGATGACCATGATTGATCCAACATTAGACAGACAGCGCCGCGCAGAAGCCATGGCCAATGCGCAGATTCCTGGGCTCGACTCTCATAAGGCGGACCCTAGCAAGGAACTACCTGTGCCAAAACATCCCGCGCCAGCTGAGGCCGCGAGTGGGGTTGTGGCGTCTACGCCAAAACGGGACGTGATTGATGTATCCGGCGCGCCTATCGAGCCGCCAACAGAGGCCGAAATTGAACAAATTACTGAGGACGTTATTGGACAGCTGAAGTCTGTTTATGACCCAGAAATCCCCGTTGATATTTATGAGCTGGGCCTGATTTATAAGGTTGAGCTTGAGGATGATCGCTTGCTGAAAGTGGAAATGACGCTGACGGCCCCGGGTTGTCCTGTAGCCGGCGAAATGCCCGAATGGGTTCGAGAAGCTTGCGAAGTGGTGGCGGGCGTGAGACGCGTCGAGGTTTCCATGACTTTTGATCCGCCTTGGACAGCTGATCGCATGAGCGATGAAGCGAAATTAGAATTGAATATGCTATAGAGAGATAGGCCTATATGACGCTAGAGGATCGCATAGAAGCGCTAGAAAAATTGCTTTATCATGAGCAAGTCAAACGCACCGCGCATGAAATCTTTATTGGCGAATATTTAGGCAATCTGTCCCAAGTTTTGAAAGTGAAATTTGACTTCACGAATTACGCAACAAAACAGCGGGCAGAATTATTAGAATTATCGAAAACGGATGATGTCCGCTTCGATGAAGATGTTTTGAGTGAGATTGAAAGCATCGCACAGCAATTTGGAAAGGTGTTTGACCGATGAGTGAGACAGTGACCACTACACGCGCGCGTCGTCCGCGCCCCAAACTCGTCACCTTAACGGACGCGGCGGCAGAGCGCGTGCGTGAAATTCTCGACGAACGCGGCGAAGGCTATCTACGTGTTGGCGTTAAAAATGGCGGTTGTGCGGGGATGGAATATCTTATGGACTATGTCTCCGAGCCAGAAAAATTTGACGAAATCGTCGAAGATAATGGCGTACAAATTGTTGTTGATGCCAAAGCCGTACTTTTCATCCTTGGGTCCGTCGTTGATTATGAAGTCGATGTGCTATCCTCAAAATTCACCTTCAAAAACCCTAACCAGACCGATGCTTGCGGCTGCGGTGAGAGCGTAACGATTGTACCTTTCGCGGCGGAGTGATACTTCCCCTGCATATGATAACGGCTGGCGCCGTGTTCTTTTTCATTGGTGTCATTGTCAGATATCTCTTGATGGGCACCCTGCGCGGCGCGGTGCCCGTCGATTTGGAAGTCGTTAAAGTTCATAGTGATGATGGTGACCACACATTCTATCTGGAATTTGAAGTAACCTCTGGCACCTATAAGGGGCGGCGGTGTGAAAGCGGGTTTCGCAGTTCTCTTTCATCTCTTGAGCTCGGGGACCATTCCAAAGGGTATTACAATCCACATACTCAGGAAATTGAAAGCTCGACGACCATTAAGCTCGCACGGCGACTTTCGATAGGCCTTATGATTGTCAGCGGGATTGTTATTTTGGGAAGCCTTGCGCTAGTCTTAAGACCATGACCCTCTCTGAATATAACACCTATTGCGCCACGCTCCCGCAATCCGAACACGTTAATCAATGGGGCGGAGCGGATGTTTGGAAGGTTGGCGGAAAGCTCTTTGCGATGGCGCGGGAAGGGGATGATGGATTTCAAGTTACCTTTAAAACCTCTGACATTGCCTATGAAGTACTCCGCCAAGAGCCTGGTCTGCGGCCAGCGCCCTATCTCGCCTCACGCGGGATGAAGTGGATACAACACTATGCCGAACCGGGCCTTGATGATGACAACCTGCGCATTCACATTGAAGCATCATACCGAATGGCAATCGCGAGGCTCACTAAGAAGAAACGAACAGAATTAAAGCTTTAGGAGCTATCCTTCAATCAATCCTGCTGGGGCAGCAGCTTTCAACATAGCTTCTTGGAGCTTTTCAAAAGCCCGCGCTTCGATTTGGCGAATACGCTCCCGCGAGACGTTATAGATCCCGGCAAGATCTTCGAGCGTCATGGGCTTATCTGCGAGGCGGCGCTTAGCGATGATATCTCGCTCCCGCTCATTCAAATCAGCCATGGCTTCTGTGAGAAGTTCCATGCGTGCACCATGCTCTTGATCTTCGGCAAGAACGTCTTCTTGAGAGGCGCTGTCATCTTGTAACCAATCCTGCCACTCTGAGGCGCCGTCTTCGCCGCCAATTGTGACGTTTAATGATGCATCACCGCCATGACCCATGCGGCGGTTCATAGAGGTCACTTCCTCTTCCTTGACGCCCAACTTAGTCGCGATTTTTTTGACATTATCAGGTGTCAGGTCACCATCCTCAATCGCCTTCATCTCGCCTTTCAAGCGGCGAAGGTTGAAAAATAGCTTCTTCTGCGCAGCGGTCGTGCCCATTTTAACAAGGGACCAAGACCGCAGGACATATTCCTGAATGGCGGCGCGAATCCACCACATGGCATAGGTTGATAGGCGAAAGCCTTTATCCGGATCAAATTTCTTCACCGCTTGCATCAGGCCGACATTGCCTTCGGAAATAACTTCGCCAATAGGTAAGCCATAGCCGCGATATCCCATGGCAATTTTGGCCACGAGGCGTAGATGTGAAGTCACCATTTTCTCTGCTGCGGCCGAATCTTGATGCTCCACCCAGCGTTTCGCCAGCATAAATTCTTCATCACGCTCTAGCATGGGGAACTTGCGGACCTCTTGCAGATAGCGATTGAGGCCTTGCTCGGGCGAGAGCGTCAAAGACAGGCTCATATTGCCTGAATAAGACGCATCCGCTTTCTTAGCAGAGCTAGCCGCCTTCTTGGCGGGTAATGTAGTTTTGGTTTCAGTCATTTAGGACCCTCCGATGCATAGATATAGTAAATGCGGTCGTGATTTAAAGGGTTCCAAGATGAAATATTAGAGAGGTACGCCTTTTAAAGGCTGCCTATGAAGGTGCCCCGCTGATGCGGGGGACCAAAAGGCAATATAAATATGACTAGAAGCGTCGGCCGTAGGATAACGCAAGGACTGTCATACCATCATCAATATCAAAATCACCGAGGTCTAGGTATGTTGCATCAAAACGTACGACGTTTTTCCGATCTCCCCCGAAAGCGTAATCAAATCCGACGCCGCCAGCGAAACCACTAGCTGTTAAGTCAATGCCAATATTTCCGATTCCCTCTGCGCTCACAGTGCTTCCAAATTGTGTTGAGTGATAGCCGAGACGGCCGATAAGGCCGAATTGTGAGTTTCGATTAGAGCGGAATACGCCATAAATTCCTGCATTTGAATCAAGTCCCAGATCAACGTCCACATTGCCTAAGTCTGGATCAAATACTGTTTCGGAAATATCAGTGAAGGCCGTGCCTACTTCGCCCTCAACACCCAACATGAAACTGCCGACATCATGCATGTAGCCGAGACGTCCCTGTATACCTGTGAAATCGTTGTTCTCATACATAGACACGCCAACATGTCCTTCAAGACCGCTATTTTGTGCCATTGCTGGCGTGGTAGCAAGGGCGACTAACCCTGCGGCGAATAGAAGAGTTTTTTTCATGATTCTTTCCCTAGAATTATTATGATGGAAACGCACTAGGTCGGAATAGGGAGCGTAGCAAGTTGCAATAGCTGTTGAATTACAGTGGGTTATAATTGTTCCAACGCTGTGACCAACGCGGCCATTTCAGGGGCGAGGGGCGTGTCGAACTCCATATATTCTTTGGTCGTTGGATGCTTAAAGCCAAGACTTTTGGCGTGTAGGGCCTGGCGTTTGAAAGTGGACATGGCGTCTTTGACCGCAAGCTCGCCGGGGCTTTTACTTGTTAGGAAGGCGCGCTGCTTACCGTAAAGCGGATCGCCGAGTAAGGGGCATCCAATATGGGCGAGGTGTACTCGGATTTGATGGGTCCGGCCTGTTTCTAGGCGGCATTCAAGCATGCTAACCTGCGGTACCCCAACAGCCGCATTGGGTTGTTGGCCGAAGCCTTTGATATATTTATAATTTGTGATGGCATGTCGGCCATGATCTGAAGCCTCAATGTTGCCCAGAGTTCCTCGCACAACCGCTTGTTTTTTTCGATCATGAACGCTTCGTGCTAATCGGCTGGCGATTTGGCCCTCACGCGGCTTTGGAATGCTGCGGGCCAGGCAGACATAGACGCGCTCGACTGTATGTTTGGCAAATTGTTTAGAGAGGTAACGATGTGCGCGATCTGTCTTTGCGACGACCAACGCACCCGATGTATCCTTATCAATACGGTGGACAATGCCAGGGCGCATCACGCCCCCAATGCCAGAGAGGCTGTCCGCGCAGTGATAAAGCAGGGCATTGACGAGGGTCGCAGAGCGAGAGCCGGGCGCAGGATGAACGGTCATGCCGGCCGGTTTGTTCACGACGATAAGTTGGTCGTCCTCATACAGAATGTTTAGCGGGATGTTCTCTGGCTGAGGGGTGTCATCGACGGGAGGGGGCACAAAGACGGCATATTCGATGCCTTCTCGAACTTTATTTGTCGGCTTAGTGATGAGTGTACCGTCAGCTCGAACTTGTTTGGCCTCGATGAGCGCTCCGATACGCGCGCGAGAAAGTTCAGTCCAACCCGCGAGCCATTTGTCGACGCGGACGCCAGCATCGGACGCCTCTGCGATCGCCGTATGCCACTTGCCATCTGGCGCATCTTCGTCACGTTCTATGTCTGGCGCATTTTCCATGAGCAGCCTCTAAGCTGAATGGCTATAGAAAGCAAAAGTCTTTTCATGTCGTGACAACGCTGTCATAGAGGGCGCATAAATATAAAAGACTGGGAGAGAGAGATGCTGGGACCTTTATTGATAACGTCTGGCGGAATAGCCATATTGCTGGCGCTAGTTTTGAAACAGAAGGTTCCGGCATTTCTAGCGCTTTTGATTGTGTCTCTGGGTGTTGGGGTCGCAGTAGGGATGGAGCCTTCCGCAGTGATACAATCCATGCAGAAGGGCATGGGCGGCACCCTTGGGTTCGTTGCGGTTGTTGTCGGGTTGGGCGCGATGTTTGGGGCCATGCTGGAACATGCGGGCGGGCTAGATGCTATTTCTAATAGGCTCCTGCGCCGTTTTGGTGATGACAAGGCGAGTTGGTCACTGGGCTTTGTTGGGTTTCTGGTCGCCATACCAGTATTCTTTGATGTGGCCTTCATCATGCTCGTGCCCCTTATTCACAGGCTGTCAAAGAAAACTGGAAAAGCGCTTTTGGTCTTTGCCTTGCCTCTGCTGGCGGGCCTAGCGGTTACCCATGCCTTCATTCCTCCAACCCCAGGTCCCATCGCCGTGGCGGATTTGCTTGGCGCCGATTTAGGATACGTCATCATTTTTGGCGTGCTGGCAGGGTTGCCGGCGATGGTTCTGGGCGGTCCGGTTCTCGCGCGATTTTATACTAACACGGCTATAAGCACCCAGCCAGACTTGGGCGCGGAGAGTGAAACCACGGCGCCAATTAGCTTTGGCCATGCTTTATTTGCCGTCTTGATGCCCTTGGTCCTCATTGTCGGAGCGACTATGGGCAAAAATCTACTAGCTGACGGCGCTCTCAAGTCGGTATTTGAATTTGTTGGGCATCCTTTCACAGCACTTATTCTTGCCTGTATCTACGTCTATATTGTATTCGGGCTCATGCGGCGCGTGCCCAAAGATGATATCAATGTCATGATGACGAAAGCATTGGAGCCTGCAGGAATTGTTGTTCTCATCACAGGGGCGGGGGGCACATTTAAGCAGGTGTTGATTGATAGCGGCGTAGGGCAAAAACTGGGCGAGGCTGTGGCAGCGGCGCAGATGCCCTTGGTAATCTTTGCGTTCCTTATCGCGTTCCTAGTTCGCATTGCACAGGGCTCTGCCACTGTTTCAATGATCACAGCGGCGGGATTGACTGCGCCGGTTGCGGCTGTTGCAGGATTGGGCGCCGCTGATACTGCTATATTGGTCATCGCAATTGCGTCGGGAGCAACAATGACCAGTCATGTCAATGATAGCGGCTTTTGGCTTGTGAACCAGTATTTAGAGCAAACGCCTCGTGAGACATTGAAATCCTGGACAGTCGCAACCTCTATCATGGGGCTAACGGGCTTGGTTGTGGCCTGTGCTTTATCTGTGGTTGTGTAAAGTTTGTATGTGTCAATTAGGACACAGTTTCATGAAATTCTCGATTTGGTGATGATGCCTCTTGATATGCAACTAATTGCATTGTAGCGATTTGTTCATAAATAGCGTCCATTCAAGGATGCATACTCCACAAATCCAGCAAACGGGGAAACCATGCTCAAAAAATCTCTCTTACTCGGCTCCACATTCATGATGGTTGCCGCTGCTCCAGTCATGGCTCAAGATCAAGAGGTCGACGAAATCTTCGTCACAGCAACAAAACGTACACAGACCTTACAGGAAGTTCCTGTGGCTGTAACTGTGACAACGGCTGACGTCATTGAAAAAGCCCAAATTTTGGACATCAAGGATCTTCAATCCGTTGTTCCTACATTCCGGGTCTCTCAGCTACAAAACTCTGCCAATACTAGCCTCTCTATTCGTGGCTTCGGTAATGGTGGTAATAATATCGGTATTGAACCTGCTGTCGGTGTTTTCATTGACGGTGTTTATCGTTCTCGCGCAGCTGCAGCGATTGGCGACCTACCAAAGCTAGAGCGTGTTGAAGTTCTTTCCGGACCACAATCAACGCTTTTCGGTAAAAACGCTTCTGCGGGTGTGGTGAGTGTTGTTACCGCTAAGCCAGACTTTGAAACGAACGGTTATGTTGAGGCTGGCATCGGCCGGTTTAATCAAATCTACGGTAAGGGCTATATCTCTGGCGGAGTAGCGGAAAATGTTGCCGTTAGCCTTGGTGGTGGTTTCCAAAACCGTGATGGCTATTTTACGAACTTAGCCCAGGCAAATGATTTTAACGATTTGAATCGCTATAATCTCCGCGGCCAAATTTTGTGGACGCCTTCAGATAACGCAGAGTTCAGGTTGATTGCAGATCGTAGCAAGCTAAATGAAAACTGCTGTGGTACTGGCGTTATCATCGATGGCCCATTCGCCGCAGGGCAGCCAAATGTAGGTGATATCATCCGCTCATTGGGTGCAAATCAGCCATCTTCAGATAATCAATTTTCGTATGAGACTTATGCCAACCGTAACTCGCAGAACGAGATTACAGACCGCGGCGTTTCGCTCGAAGGTAAGTTTGGATTTGGTAACTTGGATATCACATCTATCACGGCTTACCGCGCAAACGATTCCGATTATGTCTCTGACTCAGACTATAACTCTCTAGAGTTCCTAGAGAACGTGTTCCAAGAAGTTGGCATCAAAACATTCACGCAAGAATTGCGTGTTGATACGTCATTCGGCGATAAGGTCGACGTTCTATTAGGCGCTTACTATTTCGACGAAGCAATCGATCAGGATGCGGGTATTGAGTATGGCCGCGATACTCGAACATATATAGATTTGCTCGCAGGTGGCCCCGCTACTCTCGCTGGTATTGAAGATGTTCTCGGCTTCCAGCGTGGAACTTTCTTCTCTGATGAGACACGCGTTCTAGAAACCTTTACGCAAGATAATGAAGCTTACTCACTATTTGGCTCGGCGGATTTCCATGTGACGGACCGTTTAACGGCCACATTGGGATTGAACTACACTAAAGATAAGAAGCAGGTCTCCATCGCAGGCGATAACACCGACGTATTTGGAAATCTCGACTTCCAAGGTGCTGACGGTGTAGCCGTTATTTCAACAGGCATTTTCTTAAACGGTCTTGATGCCAATGGGGACGGCGTTATTGATGTTCCTGATTTTTTCACGGCCTCAGGCGGGCTTATCCCATTTTCAGCGGCTAATTTGACAACGGCTCTTGGTGGTGGTTTTGGTCCTGCATTCCAAGGATATGCGAGCACTGTTATTGGTCAATCAACGGCTGTAGCCGCTGATCCGAGCTTAAATCCGCTAGCCGGTTTGTTTGGGCTTCAGTTCCAACCACAGCAATTAGAGTTCCCAAATTCAGTTGAAGATGGACGCACAAATGATGACGAGCTGACATACACAGCCCGCCTCGCATATGAAGTGAACGATAATTTCAATGTCTATGGTAGCTATGCCACAGGCTTTAAGTCTTCTTCATGGAACTTGACGCGTGATACGCGTCCATTCTTAGCGGATGCAGCAGCGCTTCAAGCAGCTGGTCTTCTGCCTAACAATTATGTTCCTTCAACGGGCCGCAACTTCGGGACACGCTTTGCTGAGCCTGAAAAAGCTGAAGTCTTTGAAATCGGCCTGAAGGCTCGCTTTGACTGGGGTGCGTTTAACATCGCAGCTTTCGATCAGACGATCGAGAACTTCCAGTCAACGATTTTCCAAGGAACAGGTTTCGTCCTCTCCAATGCTGGCTCTCAGTCGACAAAAGGTATCGAATTTGACTCGACCTTTGATCCGCTGGAATCTCTTCGCGTCACATTCGCAGGTGTCTTGCTCGATCCTGTTTATGACGAATTTACAGGCGCTCCGGGGCCGAACGGCACAGTGGTTGACCTGTCTGGTGAGAAGCCAGCTGGTATCTCTGAAGTGTCTCTCTCGACGTCAGCAACTTACACACATGAGTTTGGCAATGGCATGGAAGGCTTCATCCGCGGAGATTATCAATATGAGAGCGATGTTCAAATCGTTGACAATATTGCGGGTGTAAACCGTTCGACCAATATCCTGAACGGCTCTATTGGCCTAAACCTTGATAATGGTGTCTCATTCCAAGTTTGGGGTCGTAACCTAAATAATGACCAGTCCTATACAAGTGCCTTCCCAGGTGTTGTTCAGGGCGCGACGGTCAATGGTTACCCGAGCCAGCCGCGCACATATGGTGCATCAGCGCGCTATACTTTCTAAGCTAGCGTCTTAGATTTACAGAATTGGAGCCGTCCCTTTATTGGGGCGGCTTTTTTATTATTTTGAACCTTGTAATGAAGGGCCGAGGGGTATTTGTGTACCAATATAATTATTGGGAGAAGAGCGCGTTATCCGTTTAGGGCTGCATCACAGAGTAAAAAGGCGCGTCCTGCGTCACTTTCAAGCCGGGCGCGAATGGCCTCTCTGTCGGTTTCTATAGCGTTTATACGTGCTTTAAATTGCGCCACATAGGCTCTGGCGTCCGTTTTAAGGGCAGGATTTTCTTCCATAGCGCGGTTTAAGTGACGCACAGGGTCGCCCATCCGGTGGGCGACGGCTTGGCTCATCGCGATCTCGCCCTTAGCCTTACGGGTATTCGCTGCTTCGATAATACAGCCATCATCTACGACAGCACTTGGTGTTAGGCCAAGACTAGCCAGCGAAGCCATCATGCGTTGATCAGACACTTCTCTCGGAACGGCGGCCTCGGCAATTGGCTGAATGTCATCAGGCTTATCTAATCCGCCTAGCATATCACGCCAACGCCAACCCGACTTCTCTTTGTTCTTACGCTTTCCAAACCCAATAATGTCCTCATCGACGGGCGGAGCTGCCGGACGCAATGTGTCCTCTGTTTTCTGTGTTGCGACCTCGGGTGTGAAGCTTTTCAGCTCGGCATCGGGATCCATGGGGGCCATATCAGCGGTGAGGTCTAGAGGCTCGACCTCTAAGGTGAGCTCGTCCAATAGTTCCAAAGCGTTTTCATCAGGGCGCGGTATGGCAAGCGGGGAGACCGGTGTCGGCTCGAACACGGCATCTGTATCCGGAGTAGGACGTAGCGTCAGCGGCTCTGCTTCAGGTGATGGGAGAGGCGGTTCAACCGGCGGAAAGTCATCATCGAGCGGTTTTAGCTTAATACGTTCGCGCTTCTTGGGTCTTGGCTGTTCAGGTTCTTCCAGAGGCAGGCTATCTGCGGGCTGAGGCGCGTTGAGGCGAGCTTGCAGGGCCACCATATCATTTTCAATACGTGCAATCTCTTTACGCGTTTGGGCTAGGCTGTCCTGGACGCGTCGCGTCGCGCGGTCGCTGATGCTCTCGGCCTTTTCGCCTGAAAACTTGACCATATTTTCCATGTCAGCAAAGCGTTGCTTAACCGCGGTGTCGGTGAGGCGAGTAGCTTCCGCCAGGGCTTGCACAGTCTGTTTGCCAGCATGCGAAGCTTCTGTGAGGCTCTCTGCCGAGACCTTGGCGGAGAGAGACATGTCCCGCATTTTCTCAAGGCGTTCTTCCAATGTGATGGACATATCTTGTTGTTCATCGCGCAATTGCCCAATCATGGTGGTGAGGTCTTTCGCATGTTTGCGGTAAACCTCGTCTAGTTCTGCAGAGCGAGCTCGTATCATTTCAGCGAGGCTTTCAATCTCCTCATGGCTCTTAGTCAAAGTTGACGCCGCTTCAACAGTATTGCGTTTGACGACATCAGAGGCGGCATTGATTTTCTCTGCCGCGCCATCAATGCTTACCCGCGCTTCCTGAATTTTATGCTCAGCAAGTTGGGTAGACGCTTCCAGTTTCCCAGATTGATCGTCTAACGACGAAGTCAGCATGGCCATGCGATCATCAAATGTACCGGCTATAGACTCTAGTGCGAGGCGCTGGGTTGACAGCCGCGAGGCAATCTCATCCGCGCTTTGCACGCTGGACGCGGAGGCTTGAGTAAGGCCCGTTGTTTGGTCTTTTATGACGCTCTCAAGGCTGCTCATTCGGGCCAGTGCTTGGTCGATGCGGGCATCCACACTGTCTATCTCGGTTTTGATGGCTTTAGACATGATAGCGGTTTTAGCAATCGCGCCATCATCTGGCTGCGTGAGAGCGAAAGCGGCGCGGCTCAGTATGGCGGCTTGGGCCGACATGTTTGATAGTTGGCGAAGGGCGTAAAATAATAGGCCCAGAAGAACCGCAGGTAAGAGGATAGCTAATGCAAGGCCTGCAATTTGGATTGGCGTGAGGTCCGTCCATTTTCGCCCAAGATCAAAGAAGCCATACATATAAGCGAAGCTTGCGCCCAGCCAGATAAGAACGGCGGCAATGCCGGCCCATTTCATCCAGCTTGTAGATGGCGGATGCTGCTGAACCGTCGCCGCTGCGAGCGGCGCGGCAAAAGAGGGCGCTGATACTGAAACTATTGGCGGGGTCTCCCTAGAGATCGGCTGCTCTCGGCTATCAACTCTAGGCGTTTCAACAGGCTCTTTAATGGAGGGCTCTTGGTCGCTCTGCCGCGTAATGAATTCGGGGACCGGATCGTTCTTCGGCATGTCTTCGGGAAGGGGCCGCAAAAGTGAGCGGCGAGGCATGTCTTCCGAGGGCGTAATTTTCAGCGCATCCAAAGCGTCTTCATCAACGGGCTCAATGGACGTAACTTTCTTGAAAATATCTGACAATCGGGGCCTCGTTTATTATTATTTGGCTTATTAACTGAATATAAGCCGTTTTCCCTTACCATGCGAAACAGGATGGGAAAAGTCGCGAAGACGATGAATCCCTAAAATGGTGAACAAAATGGGTGGGCTGACAATGAGTACAGCAGTAAAGACGCGCGCGTCTGTGTCAAAGGCTTTGTCTGAGGCAGAGCGAAACTACTTAAAACAAGGTTTGAAACAGCCAGGGGGCAAGTTGCCGCTCTTTGACCGGCGTGGCCAAGAAATATCGCCTGATCTCATCAAAGGTTGCCTTAAAAAAGGCCTGTCTGAGCGGTGGTTCGCCAACCCGTTAAAACCGGATTGGCTCGTCTGTCGTTTAACGGAAAAAGGGCGCCAAGCCCTTTAAGAGAATGACAGGTCTACAGGCTTGCGAGTCTTGTACAGAATCAGGGTAATGACCGCCATCGCTGCCAATGAAATTGGCACGTCAATGACGGTGCTTGGAGTCGCCATAAAGAGAGACGGCGTTGGCAGAACGGAGCCTTCATAGTTTACAAAGATGGCCGCGAAACAATTATTTGCGGCGTGAAACCCTATGGCGGATTCCAGTCCGTCATCCATCCAAACCATCAAACAGGCAATAAACCCAAAGAAGAAATAGCTGCTCATGGTGAGAAGCAAGATGCCATCTTCGGCGCCTTTCAGGGCTTCGGGATTCGATAAATGCATGGCAGCGAACAAGACGCTTGTAATGATGAAGGCAATCCATTTATTCTTAAGAATATGCGCAAAACCTTGATTTAAGTAGCCTCGAAATACAATCTCTTCAGTGCCTGATTGCATGGGAATAAATATAATGGAAACAAGGGCATATACCGCAAATCTTCCAGCGTCAAAATTCGTGTTTATGGGACTTAAACCTGAAAAGTGCCCTATAGCGGTGAAGCTTCCTAGCACTGCCCATGTTATCAAGAAGGCTTGCAGTCCACGTGACCAACGAATTTTCTTTGCGGCGGTGTGTAAGCTCAAAATTGTGCGTTTATGGACAAATTTTTGTCCGAGATAGAGCGCGATAAGCGAGGCTGGGAATACCAATAAGAAAAGCAAATAAGCCAAGGGACTCACGCCAATGGCCTTCATTAAAGCCGCATTGGCCTCAGGGTCGTTAATCATCCCCATCAATTTTACAAAGCCAAACACTGACGCTGCTACGCCTAGGCCTGTCAAAACACCGAAGACATTTCGGACGGTATTCTTTGTGGCGCGGTTAACGATCCAACAAATCCCGCCAATGATAGTGCCCAGTATAAAGAGGGCGCTAGCAATCAAAATGGACATAGGGTCAACACCCGACATCATCCCTTCCGTGGCGCGGGCTATTTCAGCGCCGAGTTCTGGATCAGCGCTGGCCGCAATATCTGGGATGGGGCCAGTAATTGGGAGCTGTACGAAAATCCAGCCCAAGAAGGTGAACCAAAACACCATAATCCAGCTCCACCACCGGGATTCGCCGGTGAGAGCTTCTTTGAAGTAGTCAAAATGGGGTGCGGACATAATCGTTGCCTATGAATCGGTTTTCCGATTTATGACGTTAAAAATGTCTCCCGCAAACAAAAAACCGCGCCCAAGCGGGCACGGTCTAAATTTGAGGTTAAGCGTGACTTACCAGTGGTGGCCAACGAGGCGCTCTGAGCCTTGGACGATGTAACTGCCAACCCAAGGGTTTGAGCATTGTTTGACACTTATCGGCGTGCGGTAACCATGATGCCATCCATCAACGATGATACGATGACAGCGCGTCCGGCGCTTATAGTATCCATATGAGCCGTACACAGGACGATAGAAACTATAGGCAGCAGGGGCCCAGCGATAGGCGCTATATCCCGGCGTACCAAAGTGAAAGCTAATACCGCGGTTCGACCTGTAATTGGTGCGATATCCACGTCTGTTGTGATGACGCGTGCTTACGGCAGGCCTGTAATCACGATGGCGTGCGGTGTGCGGGCGACTACTTCGTATGCTCACCGCGGGCTGACGTGTACGCGACCGACGTGATTCCTGACGTCTGTTCCCGCGATCTCGATCAGCGCGGCGGCCACGATCCCGGCTACGATCGCCTCGTTCTGCGACCTTAGTGGTTTTAGTTGCTTTACTGGCCGATTTTACCTTTGTGTTGACAGCCGGGGCCGCAGAAGCGGCAGGGGCAACGGCGAGCACGGTCAAAGCACTAGCCGCCAACAGTATCTTCGTAATATGTTTGGTCATCTTGACCTCCTTTGGTTAGCGACAATCAACAGCTAACAAAAGCTTACTGAGGCAATGCTGAAACTCCTGTTCATATTCTGTTAATGGGTTAGGATGGCGCTATGACACCTACTGATTCAGAAGACGAAATAGATTTTGACCACCTAAATCAATATGTTAGCGGGGATGCTGAATTGACCGCCGAAGTCTTTAGTCTTTTCAAAAATCAGGTCGATATGTTGGGGCATTCACTGGTTATTGATGCCGCTGATGAGAGTTGGGAGGCTGTCACACATTCATTGCGAGGGACGGCCTTGGCCGTTGGGGCGACGAAATTGGCTGCACTTTGCGAAAAAGCCGAAGGTCTTGTCGGCGATGGAAATCGCCCGGGCGGCAGAGAGGTTGCTTTGCAAAATATTGAATTTCGTATCTCACGTACGATGGCAGAAATACAGCGTTGGGAATATCGGCAAACATTGAACAAAATGCGCGGGAATTAATGCGCAAAACTTTGCCTTTTTGCAAAACTGTTTCTAGGATTTTCGGAATAAGTTTGCTATAAGTGTCGGCTGAAACCTGATTTATGCCTTTACGGATGAGACAATGACTAAATGGACGCCCTCAAGCTGGCGCAATTTTCCAGCGAAACATATTCCAGATGATTACCCCGATTTAGATAAATTGGCCGAAGTAGAAAAAACGCTAAAAGGTTATCCTCCACTTGTCTTTGCTGGGGAAGCGCGGCGGTTAAAGGCGCGCTTAGCTGATGTTTGCATGGGCAAAGCTTTTTTATTGCAAGGTGGGGATTGCGCGGAGAGCTTTAAGGAGTTTCACCCTGATAATCTTCGGGATATGTTCCGCGTAATGATGCAAATGGCTGTGGTGCTTACTTATGGCGCCGGCCAACCTGTTGTCAAAGTCGGTCGTATCGCCGGACAATTTGGTAAACCTCGTAGTTCACCTGTTGAAGTACGTGATGGAATTACCCTTCCAAGCTACCGAGGGGACAACATCAATGGCATGGATTTCGACGAAAAGTCCCGGACACCAAACCCTAAGCGTTTGTTGAAGGCTTACGGGCAGTCTGCGTCAACTTTGAATCTATTGCGTGCTTTTTCGACGGGTGGTTACGCTAATCTTAGAAATATTCATAAGTGGACTCTCGGCTTTGCGGGACAATCCGAACAGACTGCGCGTTACAAAGCGCTATGTGATAAAATCTCAGATGCCATGGACTTTATGGAAGCCTGCGGCGTCACGCCGGAAAGTACGCCGCAAATGGCAGCGACAGATTATTACACCAGCCATGAAGGACTTCTACTTGGTTATGAAGAGGCTATGACTCGCATCGATAGCACGACTGGGCGTTGGTATGACACCTCGGCGCATATGCTTTGGATTGGGAACAGAACACGCCAGCTTGACCATGCTCATGTTGAATTTATGCGCGGTATTGAAAACCCAGTGGCCATGAAGATAGGCGAGGGACTTGAGCCTGATGAACTTCTAAAGCTTATTGATAAGCTGAACCCCGAAAATGAAGCTGGTAAAATTACGCTCATCGCGCGCTATGGCCACGATAAGGTCGCAAAAGGGCTACCGTCCCTAGCTCGGGCTGTAAAAGCGTCTGGACGACATGTTGTGTGGTCCTGTGATCCAATGCACGGCAATACGATTAAGACCGCGACAGGTTACAAAACTCGTCCGGTCGATAACATTCTTTCCGAGGTGAAGAACTTTATGCAGGTTCTTCATAGTGAAGGGTGCTGGCCGGGAGGTGTTCATTTTGAGATGACTGGTCAGAATGTGACTGAGTGTTTAGGTGGATCAGCCAGAGCAGTTCGCGAAGAAGATCTGTCTTCTAGATATCATACACATTGCGACCCGCGCCTAAATGCGGATCAAGCGTTGGAGCTAGCATTTTTGATTGCCGAAGAGCTTGGCAGCTACCGTAAGGAAGAAGCTGCTCGTTTGGCGGGTTAACTTACGGTCCCTAAAGCGACAGCTTCTTTCATAGCCATAACAACTCCAGTGATGATGCCAATCGTTGCGCTAATTACTAATGCGAGGAAAGCTAGAGCGGTGAGGGTGGTGGCTCGCCCCGCTCGTCCGCCTCTAGTCGAAACAGCGGGAAAGGCTCCGCGATAGGCCGTCATCCAAACGGCACCAAACATGATGGCCATCATCACAAATGAAACTGGGCCTGCCAGTTTTTCAGGGGCATAAAACATGGGCAATATTGCGATAAACCCTATTATGGAACTTGGTATCATACTCGCAAAAACATATCTTATGCGAACAACCGGATTGAGTTTCTCGCCGTACCCCCAATAAATTAGACCAATCAGGGCGTATCCAATGACCATCGCAATCGGCATTACGAGAATATACCATTTCAGAGTGGTAATCGCCATTGCGGTGGGGTCGATTATGGACGGGTCCAATCCCTCTGGAGGTTTATCTTTGATTTGCTCAAAGAGTTGCGAATACATTACGACCATGGGGCTGTCTTCATCTCTCCATAAAAATTTCATGCCCGTGGAGAGGGCCATCAGTCCCGCGTAAATCCTAAATGACGGAGAATATGCATTTTCCCAAAAAGGTGCTTTGGCTGCCTTGAAGTAAAGACTGGGATTTTTAAATAATATCCAAATAGACCTTAAGCTTTTGAAACTGAGACCAATTGTATCGTCTAAAAGCTCATCAAAACTTACATCTCGTATTGAAGCTTGGGTAACTGAGACGGACTCTTCATTGGATATTGATTGCATATGGCCTCCCGAGTGCATCAAACCACAAAAAAACCGTTATGGAAATATCCATAACGGTTAGATTTTGATTGCCGACAGGCAAATGCGATTGAAGGTTAGAGGTCCTTCAAAGCTGCAGAGGGCTTGAACGTCGCGGATGTTTTCGCTTTGCTCATCATCATTTTTCCTGTTGCGGGATTGCGCATCTCGCGAGACGCGCGGTGCTTTGCAACAAATTGACCGAAGCCAGGAAGTGCGACTGAAGCCTTATCCCCTTTTTTCAGCTCATTTGTGACAACTTCGCAGAATGCATTTACGAATTCCCCGGCTTGTGCCTGTGTAGTTCCGCACTGATCTGCCAATGCGCCAACAAGTTCTTTCTTGTTCATCTTGGTCTCCCTTATAGATGTCGACTCGGCCAACAGCGACGGAATCGTTAATAAGCATCCTAATTAATTTCGTTAACGCAAGGTTAATAAGTGCGGTTTTATGGGGGTTTTTGGCAGTTTTCGGGACTTTTTGCAGAATTAATCTTCTTAATATCGGGCGAGCCCGATTGTTTCTTAAACATATTTGCAGCTGTCGAATCGCTTTTGCCTTGCCATGGATAGGGTAGAGAGGGTTTATAGCGCCATGAATCAGAGAGCGAATCCACGCCTTAAAGTCGCCGTCATCGGGGCGGGTGTCTTTGGCGGTTACCATGCCAATAAGTGCGCCGCTCATCCGCGCGTAGAGTTCATGGGTGTTTATGACCCAGATATCGAGCGGGCTAAAATTCAAGCCGAAAAACATGGCGTAAAAGCCTTCGATAATTTCCAATCTATGCTGGCGCAAACCGAGGCGGTGGTGATTGCTTCGCCAGCCGACACGCACGGCGCGATGGCACTCACAGCGCTTGAATTTGGAAAGCATTGCTTGATTGAAAAACCTGTTGCCTCGACTCTGCGTGAAGCCGCGCGAGTTGTCCAATTGGCAAAAGAGAAGAAGCTCGTGGTACAGGTCGGACACCAAGAGCGCTTTGTGGCTAAGGCCATCGGACTGGATAAACTTCCGCAAAGCCCGCTAAACATTGTTTCCCAGCGCATGGGAAAGTTTTCAGAGCGCGGCACCGATGTCTCTGTGTCCTTGGACCTCATGACACATGATCTTGATCTTGTACTGATGCTCATGAGCGGTTTGCCATTAGAGGTGAGGGGCGAGACGCGTAGCGAAAAGTCTGACAATCCCGATTTTGCCCGCGCCCAATTGCGGTTTGAAAATGGAACTGCTGCGCTCACCGCTAGTCGCCTTGAGGATGATTTTACTCGCACCATGAACATCACCTATCCCAGCGGGACCGTTAACATTGATTTTAATGCCAAGACCCTCACCCATAACACGCCCTTTGAGCTGAACCCTGATTTCGGCGAAGACCCTAGCGCCAAAGACAGTCTTGGCGCGGCGAGTAATGCCTTTATCGAAGCCGTGCTGGATGGTAAGCCTGTCCCCGTAACCGCAGAAGACGGATTTAACGCGCTCAAATTGGCGCTTTGCATAGACGGGGAAGAGACATGGGAAAAAGAAGAGTCATAGGCGCTGTTGCGCTCGGCGCATTGATATTTGGCGGCGCATTTGCCGTCTTTAATTGGGAAAATATTCAGCGTCTTAAAACGGTCAACACGCTTTTTGATGCGGATAAAATCGTTCACAACTTTTCCCATATGGATGCGGCCTTCCTTCATCAAAAACTCGAAGCCTCGCCGTCGCCGTTCATTTTCCCCGAAGAACTGCAGCCGCTCCCCGAGACAGTGACCATTAATGGTCAAGACCGGAACCTGGAAAAACTCCTCGCAGATTTGGATACGACGGGGCTCGTCATTCTCAGGGACGGTAAGATTATCCATGAAAGCTATTCCAAAGGCACCTCTGAGGATGATTTGCGGATTAGCTGGTCTGTCGCTAAATCCTTCATGTCGGGCCTTTATGGTCAGGCTGTTGCTTCGGGCGCGATAAAGAGCCTCGATGATAAGGTCGAAGACTATGCGCCGTCTCTTAAAGCCTCGGCCTATGAGGGCGCGACCATCCGCAATGTGCTGAATATGGCCAGCGGCATTACCTTTAACGAAGACTATATGGACCCCAAATCCGATATCAATGATATGGGGCGCATCCTTGGGTTGGGCGGCTCGATGGATGATTATGCCGCGGGGCTGAAGGATCAAGATGTGCCCGCCGGAACGCGCTGGCAATATGTCTCCATCGATACCCATGTCGCGGCGATGGTGCTCCGCGCGGCGACAGGTAAAACATTGCATGAGCTGTTTAATGAAACCTATTCGGCAAATCTGGGATTTGAGCAGGCGCCCTATTATTTGACCGACGGTGAGAATGTTGCCTTTGCGTTGGGCGGGCTGAACCTCTCCACGCGGGATTACGCTAAGTTTGGGCAATTGTTCCTGCAAGGCGGCGAGTTTAACGGAACCCAAGTCATTCCCGCCGACTGGGTCAAAGCCTCCACCGTGCATAGCGCCCCGACGATTAATTCTCGCGGGACAGGTTATGGCTATCAATGGTGGGTACCCATGCCGCAAGAAGGGCCCAATAAGGGAGATTTCACCGCTGTTGGGATTTACGGCCAATATGTTTACGTCAATCCCGCGCGCGGTATTGTCATCGCCAAAAACGCGGCCGACAGAGAATTCGCCTATTCCCAAGATGGCTACGGCCATTCCATGAATGTGAATATGGACATGTTCCGCAGCATTGCGGATTATTACGCGTCTGAGAATTAAGCAGACGTCATTGCTGACCGCCAAGGCAAACTTGGCGGCCTTATGCTTGGAAATTAAGTCATCATCCCGTCAGGCTACCGAAAAAGTCCTGATGGACTTTCGGGCTCAAGGCTTGGTGGATGGGGATTAGGGGGAGGCTCTCTTTTTTCCGCTCCTCCCGTTCTTTCTTTTCCCGTGTTCCCGGGGCGGAGTTTGGGCACCAAGCACCGGACCCGGGATCTCCATCCACAGGCGCACTGGTCGCAGGAGATCCCGCATATTCGCTTCGCGAATTCCGGGAACACAAAGTGGGTTGGGGTTCGGTCTTTTCTTCACGCGCCTCCGACTCAACCTTCATCGCTGCGTAAAACTCCACGGGCCAAATACTCGCGGGGCCAAAGCCTTGCGTCTTGGCAAAGGGCACAGGGTTCCACTCATAATCCGAAATCGTATTTTGGGTATAGACCTTCACTTGCCGCGCCGCTCCTTCGCTATGCAGTCCCTCTCTGGACAAAGGCGCAAGCCGAAACAGCCCATCAAAATCCATCTTATAGCGGTCACGAAAAATATTGGGATGAGCAGAAGCAGACATACACATCCGCGCGCGAGCCTTTAGCCGTTCAGACTCCGCCATGCGCTCAGCCGTGTAGAGCCAAGCGGGTTCTGGCGCAGGCCTGTCTATCGCAGCTCGTCCCGCACGTTCCGCAATCCGTTGTTCCATACGCTTCCGGGCGGCGTCCCATAATTTCAATTTCCGCATGCCGCCAAGCTCTTTCAACACGCGATCCCGCCAATGGGTATCGGACAACATCTCAAGCTTACGGGTGAGCAAAATGTTCTGTCTCTCAAATTTGGTGAAGGTCCGCACAAGCCGCGCGACCTTATGCGAAACGCGCAGCATATCACCCAAACGCCCCGCCGCAATAAACCCCATAATAGCCGCCACCATCACCTCATAACGCGCAGCCAGTGGCGCGGTGTCGATGTAGTGATATGCGGAGTGGGTGAGGGACGCTGTTTTCATTCTAAGAACATAACTCGGTTTGGGGTGACGAGGATGAGATAATTGTGAGGCGAATGATTTCAGGGGGTTAGGGTGGGTTTGAGGGAGGGTGGCGGTTATTCTAAACTAGTATGATGTTGGATTTGCATAAATAGGTTGTATGCTAGGCTTTTGAAATGATTCGCGATTAAATATGATAGAAAATCCAGACACATTGGCTGAGGGAGCTAAAGTTCTTAAGAAGTTTTGGGATTTGGTGGGGCCATCAATTTCCAAGAAGCTCGGAGAAGAATACGAGAAACATAAAGTCCTGATTGGTAAGCACCTGATGAATTCTTATAATAAGAATTCATCAGTGAAGTTACTTAGCTCTAAGACTGTCCCCGTGCCGTTGCATTCGGTTTATGTTAACAATAGATTTGTTTGCAAAGATCGAAAAGAAAAACCGATTGATGATTTAACTTTAATTGAAGATATTCGACAATCAGGTCGCGTAATTGTTCGAGGAAATGGAGGGTCTGGGAAAACTTTTTTCCTAAAGTATTTCTGGAATAGAGTATTTGAAGATCCTAGAGGCACTGTCCCAGTTTACTTGGAGTTACGAAAATTCAATGACTTCAATACTCAAAACTTAGAGTCGTTCATTAAACACACTCTAACCAGTGGGGGTGCTCTAAGCGAGTCTGCTTACCAATCCATACTAAATTCCGGTTCCGCGGTAATAATTTTGGATGGTTATGATGAATTATTAAAGGCGAACCGAACCGATGTTGAACGACAAATTTTAGCTTTCGAAGAAAAGTATGGGGCGTGTCCTATGGTGGTTTCTAGTCGTTCCAACTCAACTTTTCTAAGTTGGACGAATTTTACGATTTTTGATGTAGTAGGCTTCAATCTCGAACAGGTTAAAGAACTCGTTAAAAAGTCTAATGTTCCGGAATCAACTAGAAAAAAATTTCTCAGCGGATTGAATGAAGATTTTTATGAGGAGCATAAAACTTTCTTAGAAATCCCTCTTCTCGCTTTAATGATGCTGCTCACATTTCAGGATCCGAAGACAATTCCAGATAATTTGGATTCTTTTTACACCGCAGTCTTCATGACTTTATTCCAAAACCATGATATTTTGAAAGAAACATTCACAAGACCTAAATGTTTGAAGCTGATTGAATTGCAGCGATTTTTTGCTGTGTTTTGTTTTTTAACCTACACACGAGAAGTCTATGAATTCAATAAAATTGAGTTATTGAATGAACTCAAAAACACTAAGAATTTTTTGAATAAAAACTTAGAATTTGATACTCCTATCGATGCGGAAATAGAGGATATATTACACGATTTAGAGGAGTCGATGAACTTACTTTTCCTAGATGGGAATACGTACTTATTTGTCCATAGGTCATTCCAAGAGTACTTTACTGCATATTTCATAATCAAGATGGAAGATGTCAAAACTAAGGCATTGTTGTATAAATTTAGCGAAAGGTATTTTGATAGTGTTCTAAAGATCTGCCATCAAATGAAGCCTTCAGCGGTAATTTCAAAATTTGTCGTTCCTAAGTTTTTAGAGTTATCTAGCCAATCCGCATTTGAACGCATCGGAAAGTTTGAGGATATCAAAACACTCACGCCAGTTGTAAAAGTCAGTTTTATTTTTACAATTATGTCAAACACTAAGGGCGATCAGGACGATAAAAAAGTATTCGGGCTCGCAGTATTGGGTGGTGAAGTTACACGATTTATTTCTCAATTGTTTGAATTAAAGTTGATTGAGCAATCAAATTTTCCAGAGGAAAATCAGTTCCGTTCAAGCTCTATTTTGAACACATCCAAAGAAAGAAAATATCGACTAGCATTCTTAGAGTTATATGAAAGGCACAAGCTGCCTCAATATGTTATTGAAATAAGTGAGACAGGCTTTGAATTGTCTGCGCCAAAAATAACGTTAAATGAAGCTGGCCTTTATGTGTCTGAAAATGTGCCTGTGGAAAAAGAAGACTTTTTGGATGTTATGCCAGAGGACTTTAGCGGTTTCCTTGAAGAACAGGCAATAGAAACGTTGTCGAGTTGCTATGCGGGTAGAGAAAAAATAGCTCTATTTTTACGTGGTTTAGCAAATAAAAAGAGTCAAACTGTAGAAGCCTCATTGAGTGATTTATATAATTTCTAGTTTCCAGTTATGAGACTCAATTTTTCATTTCATAAATTATGAACGCTTGCCACCCCCCACGCCGCCCCGCTAAACCACCCTCATGACTCAGACCCTCAAAATCGCTTCTGCTCAACTGAACGCCCATGTTGGGGCTCTCGAAAAGAACATGGCTAAGGCCCGTGAGGCCTATGCGCGGGCCAAGGCTGACGGGGCGGATATCCTTGTTTTGCCGGAGCAATTTGTGATTGGTTATCCGGCTGAGGATTTAGTGCTTAAGCCTGCCGCCGTGGCCGATTGTAAGGTCCATGCCGAAGAGTTTGCTAAGCTCACCAAAAATGGGCCCGCCGTGGTTTTTAACTTGCCGTGGCTGGAGGAGGGTAAGCTCTATAACGCGGCGCTCTTTATGCGGGATGGTAAAATCACCGATGTGCGCCATAAGCATCATTTGCCTAATTATGGCGTCTTTGATGAATTTCGGATTTTCACGCGCGGGCCGCTGCCTGACCCGATTGAGTTTAAAGGCATCACCATTGGCCTGCCGATTTGCGAAGACCTCTGGCAGCCCGGCGTGGCGAGCCACCTCGCGGATAAAGGCGCGGAGATTATGATCTCGCCTAATGGCTCGCCTTGGCGGCGTACGGCCCTGTCTGAGCGTGTCGAAGCGTTAGGCGAGAAGGTTTATAATGAGGGGCTGCCGCTAATCTACGTCAATCAGATTGGCGGGCAGGATGAGCTGGTCTTTGATGGCTCTTCCTTTTCCATGGCGGCGGATGGCACGATTGTTCAGGCGCTTAAGAGCTTTGTCGAGGATTACGATATCGCGACATGGGAGAAGGGGCCTAAAGGCTGGGTTTGCATAGAAGCCAAGCTCGAGAAACAGCTCACAGGCCATGAGGCGGATTGGCGGGCCATGTGCCTCGGCCTCGGCGATTATGTGAATAAGAATTACTTCAAGCAAATCGTGCTGGGCCTCTCGGGCGGAGTAGATAGCGCCGCTGTCGCCGCCATTGCCGCTGATGCGCTCGGGCCAGAGCGTGTGTGGTGCGTGATGATGCCCTCGCGCTACACGGCGGGAGAGAGCCTGGGCGACGCGCAGGATTGCGCCGAGCGCATTGGCTGCCGCTATGACGTGATTGCGATTAAGCCTGCTTTTGACGCCTTCCAAGAAATGCTCGCGCCGATGTTTGGGGACTTACCTTTTGATACGACTGAGGAAAATATGCAGTCGCGAACCCGCGCGCTGACCCTCATGGCGATATCCAATAAGTTTGGGCCGATGGTGGTCACGACAGGGAATAAGTCGGAAATGGCCGTGGGCTATGCCACGCTTTATGGCGATATGTGCGGCGGCTATAACCCCGTCAAAGATATCTATAAGACTGAGCTGTTTGAGCTCTGTAAGTGGCGCAATAAGAACAACCCCGAAGACCTGCTGGGGGGGGATTATCCTATTCCCGATAATATCATCACCAAACCGCCCTCCGCGGAACTGCGCGAAGACCAAAAAGATAGTGATAGCCTGCCGGAATATGACGTGCTGGACGATATCCTCTTTGGCCTGATTGAGCAGGAACTTCCCGTCGAGGACATCATCGCGCGTGGCCATACGCCGGAGAACGTAAAACGGATACAGCATCTGCTCTACATCGCTGAATATAAACGCCGCCAAGCGCCCCCGGGCGTGAAGATAGGCACGAAGAATTTCGGGAAAGATAGGCGTTATCCGATTACGAATGGCTATCGGGATGAGGTTTAAAGTACAAGGCTAGGTCGCCATTATTGTGAGTTGATCTAAGGTTGTGTTGAGCTTACGATTAATTATTGGTTGTTATGAGAAGTCAACAATTGAAGTCTTGAGAAGTGAGGTGATTTTGTGGGCGATAAGATCTTAAAAGTCAAAAACTGGCGTTTAATTCATCTATGTGTAGGCATAAATAGTTTCATTATGGTGCTTACGTTTCTTTCTTTGCGGACAGACTTAAGCTGCCTTATACCTCTTATTGTAATTGTCTTGGGGTTAGCAGGTGTCTGTTTTAAAAACAGTATTCTAATTCTTTTCTCAATTCTATTCAGCCTTATCATTGGACTCTTTTATCTTATTGGAGTCCTAGCCGTGTTTACAGAGGGGCCCATATCATTAAATTCGGATGTGATGCATATAGCTCTTCCCGTGCTCTTTATTTCACTTAATGGATTAGCCCTTTTCAAATTTAAGCGAATAGCAAAATGAATACTAGTTAAAATTGCTAACTGTGCAAATATACTTTTAAGTTGTCCTGCTCCTCATTGGGTGCTATAGTAAATTTATCAACTATATGTGGAGGTCTTAATGTTGAAAAATATCCTTGGAGCTACTGTTTGTCTTACGATGCTGACGGGATTTGGGTCGAAATATAGGTTGAACGACGCATTTAACGCGGAAGATACGGTCAGAATAAACGCTAACTTTGTGCCGAATGATGTTTCTCAAGTTGAAGTTTTTCTGTCAGGGGTTCAGTTGAAATTCCTCAAGAAACTAAACTTGCATTCTGTCGACTTATGTACGGCTGCTCAGACTTGCTCGCGGTTGGAGGTCGGTGAAACTGAGCTTCAAGTATCTAAAGACATATTTCTTACAAATGCCAACATTGCAAGCGAGGAGACGATTACTTTAGCCGCTATAAATGTGACTGATAGCGATGGCCAAATTAAGCAATTGGCATCAACTCAATTGAGTGAAAACTTAGTGTTAGAGAATGGCCGCCGCAAAGCTTTGTTTCTTGCGGACTTAAAATTTCAAGGAAAGAAGACTAAACTTTCTGATCTTGGCAATGATTTTGTTCCGCCAAGTTATGATTACGTGACGGCTGTGAAGCCCGGAAAACCCAAACGACTCAGTTTTGACGCTCATGACGTGGAGTTAAAATTAGACGTTAAACATTACAAAAAACCTGTAATTGTGTCCGGAAGCCTCCAAGCAAACGCGCTTGGAGAAATCGCCATAAGCGTAGATTATCGTGACGATGTAGACAATCTCGCCACCTTGGAATTTAAAGCCGATGATCCTGACTTGCTGCCAGGAGAGTTGCCCAGTTTTAAAGTTGGGGAGCTAAACGATGTACCAATAGACTTGAAATTCATTGGCTCGGATAGGAATAAAGTTCAAAAATACCGCGCAAGATTTCCAGAATCTGGTTTCTTTTACCTACGCAATAAAGGGCCTTTCGAGATGGAAGCCAGCGGTCTTTCTCAACAGCAAGGACTGAGAACTGGAACTGTGTCAACGCCTCAAGACTCCTCTGGTTTCCTTCAAAAGTCAGAGGCGTCGACATTGGCCGCACCAACCCAGTTAAATCTTTCAAACGCCAATGATTGCGCTACCGAGATTGTTGCGGCTGGGGCGTCAGCTTTCTACAATGCGGTAACTGGTGCAGGTGGAAATGCTCTATTCTCAAGCTGTAAGAATATAACCAAACTCCACATCGTCATTCAAGAAACCAACAAGCCGGGGTTTGACGTCGATTATATCTTTAATAGCCCTCTTTCTTCGGGAGAACGCTTAACTGAGACCGTGAATGACCATGTTGGAAGTTCTCCTCGGTATCTTAGTATAAATGCTTTCACATGGGACGGTAACAGAGGGTTTAGATTTGACGGTGACCCATCTGGAACACCTGATGCAGATCAATGGGTTGATGGTACGCAGATAAACTCTAGCTCTGATCAACAAGTTTTAATGGGCTTTTCAAATCCTGCAAATACAACAAATGCATTCCCATTTTTTCTTGATAAACCTGCTAACACTAGCGGTGTGCCGTCTTCCGTTTTTAATCATGATGTGGTGGGGAGTACGGCTTCAATAATCAAAAATTCGACATGTAATGCTAATAACACATCTTCTAAAGACCGTAGAAATGCTATGGGAGTGGTCGACCGTGGAACAAAACGTTATTTGGTAACCATACAAACACGCAGAGGAGCCGAAGCCGGCCTAGATGAAATTTGTGATGTGTTTTTGGCATTAGAGGTGCCAAATGCAATGCAACTTGACGGTGGGAGCGCTGCACAAATGGTCATCAATGGTATTCTCATTAACCCACTTGAAAAATATTCATTAAAATGGTGGGCATTGGGTGAACAAAGACGGGTTATTTCTGCCTTATCAATGGGCCAATAAATTAGGCTGTAGACGATTCCATAATTTCAGGCCTCTGACGCTTTGCACTTTCAATCTTCCCGCCAATCCCTTAAGAGCGCGCGAGATAATTGAAAGACTATAACCATGACTGTCATTTGCCGTTTTGCTCCGTCGCCTACGGGTAAGCTCCATGTTGGTAATGTGCGGACCGCGCTTATGAATTGGCTCTTTGTGCGTGAGCGCGGGGGTAAGTTCATTTTGCGGATTGACGATACGGATTTGGAGCGCTCTACCAATGAATATGAAGAGGGCATCAAGGAAGATTTGGGCTGGCTAGGCCTGAACTGGGACGCGACGTTCAATCAGTCGCATAAATTCCCGGCCTATGAGGCGGCGGCGAAGAAGCTGCGCGAGGATGGGCGTCTTTATGCCTGTTATGAAACCTCTGAGGAACTAGACCGTCAGCGTAAGTTGCAGCGCGTGCAGGGTAAGCCGCCCGTCTATAACCGCGCGGCGCTTGAGCTCACCGATGAGCAAATCAAAGCCTATGAAGCCGAAGGCCGTAAGCCGCATTGGCGCTTTAAGCTGACAGGCAAGACCGTCACTTGGACGGATATGGTACGCGGTGAGCAGAGCGTTGATACAAGCTCGCTCTCTGATCCGGTCCTTATTCGCGGCGATGGCTCCTTCCTCTATACGCTGCCCAGCGTTGTTGATGATATTGACGAAAAAATCACCCATGTCATTCGCGGCGAAGATCACGTGACGAATTCTGGGGCGCAGATCGAAGTCTTTGAAGCATTGTCCGACCATTTGCCGATATTCGCGCATACGCCGCTCCTTGTGTGGAAAGACGGTTCACCGCTCTCCAAACGCTTAGGCTCGCTCTCTATGGGTGAGCTAAAAGAGCAAGGCTTTGAACCTTTGGCGATTTGTTCGCTCCTTGCGAAAATTGGCACATCTGACCCGATCGAAATTCGGAGCACGATGGAAGCGCTGAAAGACGAATTTAGCTTTGATAAAATTGGCCGCGCGCCCGCACGCTTTAGCGATGATGAGCTGCTGCTGCTAAATGGTAAGCTTTTACATGATACGCCTTATGCGGATGTCAAAGACCACCTTGAGAGCCTAAATGTTGGCGGCGGTGAGGATTTCTGGAACCTTATCCGCTCAAATATATCCAAAGTCTCTGACGCAGCTGGTTGGTCAACCGTGCTCTATTCCCCCATGCCGGGCCGCATAGAGGATGAGGATAAGGATTTTTGCGCAGCAGCGGCGGAGTGCCTGCCGCATGAGGTTACGGCTGAAACTTGGAGCGCGTGGACAAGTAAGCTGAAAGAAGAGCAGGGCCGTAAAGGGAAAGGGCTCTTCATGCCGCTGCGCCGCGCCCTCACAGGCCGCGATCGCGGGCCAGAGATGGGGTCGCTCTTGGTTCTACTTGGCGCAGAAAAAGCCAAAGCACGACTGCGAGGCGACAC